>JAUXEH010000423.1 GCA_030620655.1 Candidatus Aminicenantota bacterium
CCGCCGTTGCCCCAGCGGCCCTTGCCCTTCCCGTTACCCTGGGCAAAGGCAGGTGCCAGGACCAGTCCCATGAGGGCCAGGATTGTGATGATCTTTCTTGTCATTGTATGACCTCCTATTGAATTTCAAGACAAACACAATGGCAAGATGTGTGCCAATCTTAAATGATTGAAATAAAAGCAAATAACCGGATGCCGGCTCTTTTCCACGCGACATATTTGTAATAAGTCCGACAATTTTGTCCGCATCACGCCCCGAAGCCTGAAAAGGATTGCAGGATAAAATACGCTCGATGGTGCGGCGCTGAAGCACTCTGCACACTGAAAGAGAGGAGAAACTGGCTGTGGGGATTTGACATGTGCTTCCGGGCTGCGATATTCTTCCCCCATGAGAACGAGGGGTAATAAAGCTGTCAAGCGCCGTGATTTTCTGCGGACCCTGGGTTGGGGCGCGGCCTCTGTGGGCCTGGCCGGATTGGGCGGCGGCACAGGCTGCCGGAAAAAGGACAGGCTTCCCAACATCGTCCTGATCTTCACCGACGACCAGGGATATGGGGATGTGGGCTGCTACGGTGCCGAGGGCTTCGAGACCCCGCACCTGGACCGCATGGCCTCCCAGGGTATCCGCTTCACGGACTTCTATGTGGCCCAGCCGGTCTGCGGAGCGTCCCGGGCCGCCCTGCTCACCGGATGTTATCCGAACCGCATCCGGCTGCACGGTGCCCCCGACCACCGTGCCCGACACGGCATCCACCCCGACGAGACGATCCTGGCCGAGCTGGTCAAACCCTTTGGCTACGCCACCGCCATCTTCGGCAAGTGGCACTTGGGACACCTGCCTCCCTTTTTGCCCACGCGCCACGGATTCGACGAGTATTTCGGGCTTCCCTATTCCAACGACATGTGGCCCTATCATCCGGAGCGGCCCGATGGTTATGTAGACCTCCCGCTTATCGAAGGAGAGACGATCGTCGATTACAACCCGGACATGAACAACCTGACCACGTGGTATACGGAGCGGGCGGTCGGATTCATCCGCCGGAACCGGAGCCGGCCTTTTTTCCTGTACCTGCCCCACAGCATGGCCCACGTCCCGCTCGGGGTCTCGGAGAAATTCAGGGGGCGGTCCGCACAGGGACTGTACGGGGATGTGATGATGGAGCTCGACTGGTCGGTGGGCGAGGTCCTGAGGACATTGTCGGAACTGGGGCTGGAGGAAGACACCCTGGTCCTGTTTGCGTCCGACAACGGCCCCTGGATCAGTTACGGCGACCGCGCCGGCAGTGCAGGCCCCCTGCGCGAGGCCAAGGGGACCACCTGGGACGGCGGGGTGCGGGTTCCCTTTATCGCCCGCTGGCCGGGCCGGATACCGGAGGGCGCCGTGTGCCGTGAACCGGCCATGACCATCGATGTCCTGCCGACCATCGCCGGATTGCTGGGGGCGGAACTCCCGGCCCATCCCATCGACGGGAAGGACATCTGGCCTCTGCTCTCCGGGGAGCCTGGCGCCGTTTCTCCGCAGGAAGCGTATTATTTCTATCAGGGAAACCGGTTGGAGGCGGTCCGCAGCGGACGCTGGAAGCTCCACTTCCCGCATGCCTATCGCACACTGGCGGGGAGAGAAGGCGGGGCCGGGGGCATGCCGGTGCGGTATGAACAGGCCGAAACCGGCCTGGCCCTTTTCGACCTGGCGGCAGATCCGGGAGAGAGCCGCGACCTGGTGGAGAATTTTCCTGAGGTAGTGGACCGCCTGACCGCGATGGCGCAGGCCTTTGATGCCGACCTCCAGGCCCACCGCCGACCACACGGCTCCGTTTCTGAGAAGCAGCCTTAAAAACAAAAAAGTTCCTACCCATGAGAACTCCCCCACGCCGTCTGCGTCTTTAGAATAGGAGCGTGTGTATGGAGCAAGAACAAACGGGTGTGGCGAGGTGCCCGCTCTGCCGCAGCGATAATACCCGGTACCGGCGTTCTGTGCCGGGTGCACAGGCCGGAATCACCAGCATCGTGGTCCGATGCAATGACTGCCAGTGCACCTTCCTGGCCTCGCTCGGGGCCCAAGCCCCGAAATCTCCGTTCCCCGACTGACGACCCTCAGGCCAGTTCGGTCTCGCCCGGAACCGACACAGGCCGCACGGGCAGGTCACCGAACGTGTAGCCTCCGGGAGGAGACAGGTCCAGCTGGGAGGTGTCCATCACCCAGTCCCAGCTCAGGGCCCTCCCGGTGTATGCGCTCATGCGGCCCATGATGGCGGTCATGGTGCTCTCCGCGACCTGTCTGCC
>JAUXEH010000396.1 GCA_030620655.1 Candidatus Aminicenantota bacterium
CGCGCCTACCATCTATGGCAAACTCGACTCGTGAATTATTCAGGCAAAGGACTTTGGTCTCAGACTCAGAATCAATATATCGCAATCCATTTGTATTTCCTAGAAAAACTATAAGATTTCCAGTATTATATATATCCTGTATAATTCACGACCTGATATTGCATGTACTATTTGAAATATCGACATTTTTCGGGATAGTCCACTATGTCTGGAGACAAAACTATGGGGATAGCTGCCATTGAGCGCTGGGAGAATTATGTCAAAGCCCTGTGGTCGGATTGGAGGCCGTTCGATGTGCAGTGGGCATTTTACAGCGGCCTTTTTGCCCATGAGAAAGAGGCGCAAACACAGCCTGCGGTATGGATCCCCAAGCCCGAACAGATAGCTTCCTCCAATCTCGGACAGTTCATGCGTGAAAGGGGATTCGATGAGTATGGAGAGCTCCACCGCTGGTCTGCCGAGAAGCGTGCCGAGTTCTGGAGCCAGGTAATCTCCCGCTTGGGGATCATCTTCTCACGCATGCCGGAAAAGATCCTGGATCTTTCAGGGGGGGTCAAGGATCCCCACTGGCTGCCCGGGGCTGAGCTGAACATAACCGACAGCTGCTTCAATGCCCCCGCGGACAAGTATGCCATCGTCTGGGCGCAGGAAGGCGATCCTTCCATCCACACCCTCACGTATGCCCAGCTGGAAGAGAGGGTAAACCGCGTAGCCAATGGGCTTAAAGAGAACGGCTTCCGGCCCGGCGACGCCGTTGCCCTCTACATGCCCATGACCCCGGAGTGTATAGCCGCTTACCTGGGGATCGTGCGTTTCGGGGGCCGGGTCATCTCGGTCGCCGACAGTTTTTCCTCCGACGAACTGGCCAAGCGCCTCGAGATCGGGAGCGCCAAAGGCATAATTGCCTCAGAGGGCTATTTCCGGTCCGGAAAGGCCATGGATCTCTACGGCAAGGTGATAGCGGCGGGAGCTCCCCGAGCGGTGGTCATCCCCGAGCCGCGGCTGGAGGAAAGACATCCCCTAAGGGACGGTGACCTGCTCTGGGAAGGCCTGCTGTCGTCGAAAACAGGATTTGACTCTTTTCAGGCCGGGCCCGAGCACATCACCAACATCCTGTTTTCCTCGGGCACCACCGGTGCTCCCAAGGCGATCCCCTGGACACAGCTGACACCCATAAAATGCGGGATGGACGGGCACTTCCATCAGGACATACATCCCCAAGACCGCGTGTGCTGGCCTACCAACATCGGCTGGATGATGGGGCCCTGGTTGATCTACGCTTCCCTTCTCAACCGAGCGGGTCTGGCGCTCTATGTGGGAGTCCCCACAGGCAAGGGATTCAGCGATTTTGTGCGTGACAGCGGTGTCACGGTGCTGGGTGTCATCCCTTCGCTGGTGCGGGCCTGGAAAACGGCGGATACCCCCCCAGCCCACGAATGGGATCATGTCCGGGTGCTGAGCTCGACCGGCGAGGCTTCCAACCGGGAGGATTACCTGTGGCTAATGAGCCGTACGGCCTACCGCGCTCCGGTGATCGAGTACATGGGCGGGACCGAGATCGGCGGCGGCTATTTGACCGGCACCGTGGTCCAGCCGGCCGCACCCGCCACATTTACGACACCGGCTATGGGTATGGATGTCCTAGTGCTGGATGAGAACAGCCAACCCGTGAACGAACCCGAGATGGGTGAGGCCTTCCTGGTCCCCCCTTCCATCGGCTTGTCCCAGGTGCTTCTCAACCGGGACCACGAGGACGTGTATTACAGCCACTGTCCGAAGGGGCCTCATCAAGAGGTGCTCCGCTGCCACGGCGACCAGGTCCAGAGGCTGCCCGGCGGGTTCTTCAGGGCCCTGGGCCGGGCCGATGACACCATGAATCTCGGGGGGATAAAAGTGAGCTCCATGGAACTGGAGCGCGTGATCAACGCGCACCCGGCGGTTTTCGAAAGCGCGGCCATCGCCTATCAACCGGGGGGCGAGGGTGCGGAAAAACTGGTGGTCTACGCCATCCTCGGCGAGGGAGGGGACCTGGAAGAACTTCGCCGGGACCTGGGCAGGACGATCGCCCAACACCTGAATCCCCTCTTCAAGATCTTCGATCTCGTGGTTGTGGATTCCATCCCGCGGACCGCCTCCAACAAGCTGATGCGGCGCAAACTCCGTTGGGATTACGCGCAGTCAAAGGCGGAGGGAAAAGGACGATGACACGAGTCGCGATCATCGCAGGCATGAGGACTCCCTTCGTAAAAGCCGGGAAGGCCCTGAAGGATCTGGGCCCACTGGATCTGGGCGTGCATGCGGTCCAAGGGCTGGTGGAGCGCCACGAAGTGGACCCGGACACTGTCGAGTCCATGGTCTTCGGCGTGGTCGTACCGGAAAAAGGGCGGCCCAACCTGGCGCGGGAGATCGTCCTCGAGACTGGGCTGCCCGCGCACATCGAGGCGCAGACCATATCGTCTTACTGCATCACGGGACTCCGGACACTCACCGCGGTGGCCGACGCCATCGCGCGGGGCCGCATCGAGGTCGGGATTGCAGGAGGGGCGGATTCGCTTTCGCACTCGTCGCTGGACACCTTTCGAGAGCCCTCGACCGGCCTCAGCATGGGTGAGCATACGGAGCTCACGCGCGAAGAGTGGCAGATCTCACGTGAGGAACAGGACCGGATCGCCCTGAACAGCCACCGGCATGCCGTGGCCGCCCGGGAAAAGCTGGCCGCGGAAATATTCCCGCTGCTGGGTCAGGAGCTGGACTCCGGGCCCC
>JAUXEH010000031.1 GCA_030620655.1 Candidatus Aminicenantota bacterium
CATGACCGTGGAGGAAGCCGCATCGGCCATGAACATGAAACCGAGTTTCATGGAGCGCCTGCTATATGCCCTGGCAGCCTCGGATATGCTCACGGTCGAGGAGGGTGTCTTTACCAATACAGAGGAAGCCAGCCGCTATCTCGTCAAAGGGAAACCCGACTTCATGGGAGAGCACATGCTGGTCAATCCTTTCCTGAAGCATTGGATGGTCTATGCAGGGACTATTATGGCAGAGACGATCAGGAAGGGTGCGGCCCTGGAAGGATTCGACTATTACGGGATGGCTTACGAAGACCTGCTGTCCACCTTCAGGAGTACGATGCCTGTGGCCGTCAAGGCTGGAGAAGAACTCGCCAAGCGATTTGACTTTTCCGCACACACTACCCTGGCGGACGTGGGAGGCGCCTCGGGAGGCCTCGTGGTCTCTCTCGTAAAGGCGTATCCTCACCTCCAAGCGGCGGTGACCGATCTGCCTTCCGTGACTCCGGTCGCCAGAGCCCTACTGGAAGAGCAGGGGGTGTCCGGGATAGACATTATCGACTGGGATGTTCTCAAGGGGCCCTGCAGCCGGACATTCGATGTCGTAGTCCTCAGGGCCCTGCTCCAGGTGCTCACACCCGAGCAGGCCGTAAAAGCTCTCGTCAACATAGGCCAATCGGTGAATCCCGGCGGCTCTGTGTATATCCTCGGTCACATGATGGACGACTCCAAGACCGCCCCGGCAGAAGAAGTCATCTGGTTCCTCTTTAACTTGAACTGGGAAGACCATGCCGGCTTCTACACCGAGAGCGATTTCAGGGAAATGCTCCAAAACGCGGGATTCCGGGACATAGAGAGGGACACTCTGCCCAACGGAGACGGGGTCATTTCCGCTCGAAAGTCTGAAGATGCTACCAAGTAGAAGAGGACAGTACAGGAATGTCCTCTAGAGTTTAGAAGTGCAGAAACAGCTATAAAACGCATCCTCGGAGGGCATTCTCGAAGATCTCGATGCCCTTGAGCGCCAGGTCCCGCGTCAGCACCAGCGGCGGCAGGAAGCGGACCACGTTGTCGTAGTGCCCGCCGATCTCGACCAGCAGGCCGTGACGGTGGCATTCGGCCCGCACATTCCTGGCCAGTTCCGGCGCCGGCTCCTTCGTGGCCTTGTCTTTCACCAGCTCGGCACCCAGCATGAGCCCCTTCCCTCTCACATCACCCACGATCCGGCTCTCTTTCCTGATGTCCTCGAGCCAGGACAGCATGGTTTCTCCCAATTCGAGGGCGTGGTCGGCCAGGTGATGCTTCACCATGAAATCCAAGGCCGCGCTGCCCGCGGCATAGGCGAGCACGTTCCCCCGGAAAGTCCCGATGTGCTTTCCCGGGGGCCAGGTGTCGAGGGCCTCTCTGTAAGCCATACCCGAGATCGGCAGTCCGATCCCGCCCAGCGCCTTGCTCATGGTCAGGATGTCCGGGACCACACCCGCGTGCTCGAAGGAAAACATCTTCCCGGTCCTGCAGAAACCGGTCTGAATCTCGTCCAGGATGAGCAGGACCTCGTGCCGTTTGCAGATATCCCTGATTTCCGGGAGGTATTCATCCGGCGGTACCACCGATCCCCCCTCCCCCTGGATGGCCTCGATGATGATCGCCGCCGGCTTTCCCACTCCGGAATGCGGGTCCTCCAGCACATGGTCCAGGTACTTGGCGCACTCCAGATCACAGCTCCCGGGCTCACGCTGGAACGCACACCTGTAGCAGTACGCATACGGCACAAAATGGACCTCGGGGATAAGAGGGAGAAAATCTTCCTTGAAGCCCAGGCCGCTGGTCAGCGCCAGCGCCCCCGAGCTCATGCCGTGATAGCTGCCCTCGAAGGCGATCAGGGGCACCCGGCCGCTGTTGGACTTAGCCAGCTTCACGGCCGCCTCCACGGCATCCGAGCCCGTGGGCCCTCCGAAGAATACCCGGTTCAGGTCCGCCGGCAGGACCATCATGAGCTTCTCGACCAGCCTCCTGCGGGCCGGCGTCGGGATGTCCAGGGCATGCGTCAGCTCGCCCAACTGCCGCGAGGCCGCCTCCACCACCTCCGGATTGCCGTGGCCGACGTTCATCACAGCCGCCCCCCCGAAAAAATCGATGTACAGGTTCCCGTCCACGTCCTCCACGGTGGCACCCCGGCCCCTCTTCAAGGCCATGGGCAGCCCCCGCGAATATGAGACGGCCGAACCCTCATGTGTCCTCTGGAAATCCAGTAATTCCCGGGATCCCGGGCCAGGTGGCGGCACCTTGATCAGGGGGGCATCTTGAAAAGACAGCTCTGAGAAGTCCATCCGGTCCTCCTTGGGCGTATTCTATTATCAAACCTCGTTCTGAATCAAATCTCTGAAACGTCAATGCCCAGGATTTTTGACTCGCCGGCAATCCAGGCAGACCCGTTCTGGCTCTGAAAGGCATCCTCACGGTCATCATTGTCCTCAAAAAAGGTCAGCTCCAGCAGCCCTCCCTGGGGAAAACAAGTGGCAAGGCTTTGCTCACGCATTTTCACTTTAGGAATTGGTCGAGGTGTGGTATATTTGGAAACCTGAGAAAAAAAATGAAACGATACCTCTGCCTGGTTTTGGCCCTGGGATGGCTGGCGATGCCGGCCTGGACCGTACAGGCAGGAACGGACTCGGACATGCAGAGCAAGGTGCGGCAGTACCGGCAGGCGAACGAGCACGCCATCATCGCGGAGTTCGTAGAGCTTCTCTCCATCCCCAACGTCTCCTCCGATCGGGTGAACATCCGCAGGAACGCGGAGTTCATCAAGAGGATGATGGAGAAACGCGGCATCGCAACCCGCATCCTGGAGACACGGGGTAATCCCATCGTATTCGGTGAGCTCAAGACACCCGGCGCCGCCCGCACCCTGATGTTCTATATTCACTATGACGGGCAGCCCGTGGATCCTTCGAGCTGGACCGAGACCCATCCCTTCGAGCCCGCCCTGCGACCCGGGAAGCTGAAGGCGGGGACCGCTGACCCCAGACCCATCCCATTCCCCCAGAAAGGCTCCCGGTACAACGAAGACTGGCGCATCTATGCCCGGGGTTCCAGCGACGACCGCGCGCCCGTGATCGGGCTGCTGACAGCCATAGACGCCCTGCGCAGTGCCGGCATTTCCCTGCGCAGCAACATCAAGTTCATCATGGAGGGGGAGGAGGAGGCGGGGTCCACCAACCTGTTTCCCTTCCTCCGGGAGAACACGGATCTCCTGAGCTGCGATGTGCTGTTCATGTGCGACGGCCCCGCCTACTATTCCGGCGACCCCACTCTTTTCTTCGGGGTCAGGGGGATCACCAGCTGCGAGATCACGGTCTACGGCCCCAACGCCAGCCTGCACAGCGGGCACTACGGCAACTGGGCCCCCAATCCGGCCGTGCGGCTGGCGCATCTCCTGGCCTCCATGCGCGGCACGGACGGCCGGGTGATGATCCAGGGGTGGTACGACACGGCCGTGCCGCTGAACGAGAGCGAGATCGCGGCCCTCAAGGCCGTCCCCTCATTCGAGGACCTCATAAAAGAGAACTACGGTTTCTCAGGCCCGGAAGACCACTGGCAGAGCCTGATGGAAGCCATCCAGAATCCGGCCCTCAACTGCAACGGCCTGCACAGTGGCTGGGTGGGAGACCAGCAGCGCACGATCATTCCCCCCACGGCTACCGCCGCCCTGGACATCCGTTTGGTCAAGGGCAACGACCCGGCGCATATGGTGAAGCTGGTCGTCGAGCATGTCAGAGCCCAGGGATACCACGTCGTCGACCGGGACCCGGATCAGGCGACCCGCATGCGATACCCCCTGATCGCCAGGGTAAGGCGCACCGAAGGGGGATATCCGGCGTTCCGTACGCCCATGGACCTGCCGGTGGCCCGCGAGGCTATCGCGGCTCTGGAGCGCCACAGCGACCGCCAGCCCGTGATCCTGCCCTCTCTGGGCGGGTCACTGCCCATCTATATGTTCGGAGACCTGCTCAAGGTCCCCATCATCGGCCTTCCCATCGCCAACCACGACAACAACCAGCATCAGCCGGATGAGAACCTCCGCATCGGGCATCTCTGGACGGGCATCGAGACCTATGCCGCCATACTCATGCTGGGACAGCAACGGTAAAGGACGCGAATATGGCATCGAGAAAGACAAATTTCCAAAACCAGAAACTCAGCGTGGATGATGTCACCCTGGTCGATTTCAGGGATTCTGACAGCGAAGATCTCTTTGAAGTGGCCGATGTTTTCTGTGATTTTCTGGCCGAAGCCATGCGCCGCAAGTTTATGGTCTACGCCCAGCCCATGATGTCCGGCCCCAAGA
This sequence comes from Candidatus Aminicenantota bacterium, assembly GCA_030620655.1. Classification (GTDB taxonomy): domain Bacteria; phylum Acidobacteriota; class Aminicenantia; order Aminicenantales; family Aminicenantaceae; genus JAUXEH01. The sequence goes on from JAUXEH010000031.1 coordinate 4,328, forward strand.
CCGAATTCCAGGTCTACGACCGCAACACCCAGTCGGTGCGTCAGTTCCTAAATTTCTGCTCTTACAATTATCTGGGGTATTCCTACCACCCAGAGGTCATGCAGGCCGTCAAGGACACCATTGATGTGTTCGGGACCGGCGCGGTGTCGGCGCCGCTGTTCAGCGGGTACTCGTATCTCATCCAGCAACTGGAAGAGGCGGTGGCCGAGCTCAAGGGCAAGGAAGCGGCCGTGGTCTTCTCCACCGGCTACGTCACCAACCTGGGCGTCCTCTCCGCACTGCTGCATCCCGGGGACATCGCGGTCCTCGATATCCTCTCCCATGCCTCCATCTCCGACGGTGTCCGGCTGGGCGGAGCAGACATCAAGGTCTTTGCCCACAACAATCCCCAGCACCTGGAAAAGGTCCTCAAGGGCCTCAAGGGCAAGCGGGTCATGGTGTGCGTTGAGGGCGTCTACAGCATGGACGGCGACACGGCCAACCTTCCGGAAATCATACCGATCTGCAAGAAATACGGGGCCAAGATCCTGGTTGACGAGGCCCACGCCTCCCTGATCTTCGGGGAAAAGGGCGGGGGCGTGGCCGAGCATTTCGGCCTCGAGGACCAGGTCGACATCGCCATCGGCACGTTCAGCAAATCCTTCGGCGCCATCGGCGGGTTCGCGGCCGGCAGCGAAAATCTCATGACCTATCTCCGCATGTACGCCAACTCCTATGTGTTCTCCTGCGCCATGGCCCCGCACACGGCGGCCGGTATCCTCAAGGTGATGGAGCTCTTCAAAAGGGATGGGTCGGAGCGCGAAAAGCTGTGGGAAAACACCCATTACATGCACGCCCATCTCAAGGAGGCCGGCCTCGACATCGCAGAGACCAAGTCCCAGGTGGTCCCGGTCATGGCGGGGAGCGACCTGAGGCTGCGCGAGATCAGCACGCGGATCCAGGCGAAAGGGCTGTCCACGGGAGTGGTCGCCTACCCGGCCGTCTCCAAGAACAAAGCCCGCATGCGGCTCTCGGTGTCCTCCAAACACACGAAAGAGCAGATGGACCGCTGTGTCTCCATCATCAAAGAGGTCTTCGACAGCATGGAAGGTTGGGAGCCGGGTCAGAACGAGGAATGATCATGCCGGAGCGCCCAGTCCGCTTCAAAAGATTGGAGACGGCTCCCTACGGCACCAATGCCTACATCATCACCGGTCCCCCCGCGGTTGTGCGGTGAATATGAACAAAGCTCTTATCCGGGTCCTTATCGGGACCATTCTGTTCACAGGAACGCTTCTTTTGGGGGGAGGGCAGGATGAACCGGAGCTGTGTCAGGGCAACTACCTGAGCGAGGCGGCGGCACAGCATCAGCTGGCCGAAATCGCCCGCAGCTACAGCACCCTGGAGGAATGGAAGGCCCGGGCCCGGAAGATCCGGACCGGCATCCTGCGGGGAGCAGGCCTAGAAAGAAGCGCATGATTACGGCCCCGGCAAACGGGCAGGCATGTATCGATTTATGGCAGAGCATCTGGACCTTCGGCTGGAGCGTATCCTTGATCCGGGACACCGCCTGGCAATAGACGAGACCCGGGTTGTGGTCGAATCTCCAGAACGCATGAAGGTATTCACGCGGCTGCACCCCCGGCCCGCCCACGCGCTCAAAGACGACGACTCCATCACCTCAGCCCTCAGGGCCTGCGCCGACCTGTACGGCGTATCGGACAAGCTGGCGGCCCTGGGCATCGATGTCAAGTACATGGGCGTCCCTCTCACCGACATGCTCAAGGGCGGCTGGACCAGCCTTTCTTTCTAGCGGGCTCCTCCCAATTTTGCTTTGATTCTGCTGATAGAAACATCCGTCTCTCTTCCCGGTCTATACAGCTTGAGCGGAAGACCCGCCCAACCTCCCCATGCGCTCCAGCTGTATAGACCTGGAAAAAGAGAAGGAGCCTACGATGTCCCGAAGACCTAGATCCCTGAAAATATATATAAGAGTCCTATTTCCTCACGTAATCGAGGATGAGCGAGACAAGTTCGGAAACCGGCCGTTTTCAGTCCGAGCGCATGGGGAGGTTGGGCGGGTCTTCCGCTCGGACTGAATCGGCCACAATATTGAAACCCTCCAGCACTTATACTACAATCTCTCTCTGATATACATCCCTGCATGACCGGATGACTCTTCCATCAAAGGAGAAACCATGGCCTCATTGAGAAAACAGGTTATCTGGGCCGCCCTCCTGGCTATCGCCCTGGCTAGTGCGGCCCCCCGGCTCGAGGCTGAGGAGAAGCGCCCGTTCACCATCGACGACTACGCCCACTGGCGGAGCATCGTGTCCACATCCATCTCGCCCGACGGCCGCTGGGTGTCGTTCGCCTACCGCAAGACGAAGGCCGATGATGAGTTCGTCATGAAAAGCCTGGATTCCGACATGGAATACAAGATCACGGGAGCCGCCGACGCCAAGTTCTCCGACGATTCCCTGTGGGCGGCCTACATCCTGAACCTGCCCTGGAAAGAACAGGATAAGCTGCGCAAGTCAAAAAAGCCGGTCCCCAGGAAGGTTCAGCTTCTTAACCTGGCCTCGGGTGAAAAGACCACCTTCGAGAACGCCTCCTCATTCGTATTCTCCCAAGACGGCAGATTCCTGGCGGTGAAAAAAACCAAGGCCGATCCCCAGGCCAAACACAAAGGCTCTGACCTCATCCTCCAAAACCTCAAGTCGGGCACCACCCTGAACCTGGGAAACGTATCAGACTTCAAGTTCAACAAGCCGGGGACCTTCCTGGCCTATACCGTGGACGCCGCCGACAAGGCCGGAAACGGACTTTTCTTGGTGAATCTCAGGCAGGGCATCCTGGTAGCGCTCGACAGCGGTGAGGCCGAATATGCACACCCGACCTGGGACGAAAAAGGCACGGCCCTGGCGTCGCTCAAGGGCACGAAGCAGAAGGAATTCAAGGAAAAAGACAACATCCTGCTGGCCTTCACCGGGATCGGATCGGAAAACCTGAGGGCGCACACCTATGACCCTTCGGAAGACGCGGCGTTTCCCGAGGGCATGGTGATGTCGGAACGGGCATCCGCCGCAGGGAGCCGCTTCCGCCGGTCTACCTCCCCGGCCCGGGGCAACCTGTTCTGGAGTGAGGATGCCGCCCGGGTCTTCTGCGGGATCAAGGAGCAGGAGAAGGTCACGGAAAAACCCGAAGAGGATGCGGACCCGCCTGCGGATGTGGATGTCTGGCACTGGAAGGACGAATACCTCCAGTCCGTCCAGAAGATCCGGCTTAAACGGAACCGGAACTTCACCTACCGTTCAGTATACAACCTGGAGGGGAAGCGGTTCATCCGGCTCTGCGACGAGCGCATGCGCTCGGCCACCGTCACCCGTGACGGCCGCTGGGCCATCGGGCGCGACGACAAGGACTACATCTCCGACTGGAAGGAAGCGCGGGCCAGCTACTACCGCCTGAACACGAAGACGGGGGAGAAGACCCTGATGTTCAAGGAACAGAAGCAGACCCTGGGACTGTCACCGGACTCCAGGCATTTCCTATTCTGGAAGGATGGACACATATGGGATTTCGAAATCGCGACCGGGAAGAGCGTCAACCTGACCGCAGAGGCGCCGGTCAGCTTTGTCAACGAGGAATACGATCACCCCGGCACGAAGCCCCCCTACGGTGTGACCGGCTGGTCGGCTGACGGCAAGGCCGTGATCCTGACGCACCGGTACGATCTCTACCTCCAGCCTCTGGACAGAAGCCCGGCCACCAACCTTTTCAAAGGCTTCGGCACGGAAAATGAGATCCGCCTTCGCTACATCCAGACCGATCCGGAGGAAAAATCCATAGACCTGAAGGAGCCCCTGCTGCTCTCCGCCTTCGGACACTGGACCAAGGAAGCCGGGTTCTTCCGGCTCGAGGAAGGCAGGCTGGAGAAACTGGCCTACGACAAGAAACACTTTGGTCGTCCCCTCAAAGCCAAAAAGGCCGACAGATACTTCTATGCCATCGATACCTTTCGGGATTTCCCCGACTATTATGTGTCCGATGCCTCCTTCGGGGGGCCCCGCCGCCTGACGGAGGCCAATCCCCACCAGGAGGAGTTCAAGTGGGGGCACAACCTTCTCATCGAATACACCAACCAGAACGGGAAGCGCCTGCAGGGTGTGCTGATGGTCCCGGACGAGCGCCGGGAAGGCGAAAGGCTTCCCCTGCTGGTCGATTTCTACGAGAAGAACTCACAGAACCTCTACCGCTTCTCGCGCCTCATCTACCGCGACACGCCCATGTTCTACAAGTATGTCAGCAACGGATACCTGGTGCTGCTGCCGGACATACATTTCAACACCCGCACCACCCACTCCGACATGTTGGACTGTGTGGAGGCCGCGGTGAAAAAGGTGATCGAACTGGGATTCGCCGTTCCGGAGCGGATCGGCCTCCACGGACACAGCTTTTCCGGACAGGGGGCTGCCTTTATTGCCACTCAGTCCAGGATGTTCGCCGCCATCGTGGCGGGCGCGGCCGCCACCGACCTGGTGTCCGACTTCAACCAGCTCTGGAAGTCTTCCGGCACCAGCCAGCACCGTTATGACTACTACGGCCAGGGCCGCTTCGGCACCAACCCCTTCGACGACCTCGAGCTCTACCTGCAGGAGTCAGCCCTGTTCAATGCCGCCACCATGGACACGCCCCTGCTCCTGCTGCACGGAACGGCGGACGGCTCCGTGGAGTGGCTGCAGGCCGTGGAGTTCTACAATGCACTGCGCTTCCTGGGCAAGAATGTCATCCTGATGTCCTACCCCGGTCAGGGACACCACGCCACAAAACTAGAGAACAAGATCGATTTCCAGCGCCGGATGGAACAGTTTTACGACCACTATCTCAAAGGCGCAGAGGCGCCCGAGTGGATGGTCAAGGGCGTACCCTATCTCAGGAAAAAGTCCCTGAAGTAACCAGCTCGAACGCAGCCCCGGGGCACGGTTTCGACTCCCAAGGTGTTGTGCCGAGGTTTCTTCTCCTTCGTTCAAGCCAGAGTCAAAGTCTGGTGGGCGAGATACAGCTGGGCCTGGATGGGCACATTGTAGGGACACGCCTTCTCGCAGTGCCCGGCGCAGTCCGCGCACGACCCTGCCCGGCTCCCTGGCAGGGAGGCATACTTGAGCATGGCGGATTTTTCCCGGCCCTGGGCCCGGAAGTAGTGGTTGTAGCGCATGATGGTGTTCACCGGGACCTGGCTGGGGCATGCCGCCTCGCACTCGCCGCAGGCATGCCGGCAGTAGAGCTCCCCCATGCCCGCCGCGTACAGGTCTAGGATCTTCTGTGCGGCCGCTGTGAGCTTGGCCCCGGAGAGCCTCAAGTAGAACTCCAGGTCGTCGAAGTTCTTGATGGTCAGGCAGGCGGAGCTGACATCGGGGTTGCCGAGGACGAAGCGGACGGCCGCTTCCCGGATCTGATTCAAGTTCCGGAGATCGTTCTCCCGGATAAAATCCTGGGCCGCGTCATAGCGTTCCTTGAGGCGCGGCAGGATCCGCTCCATGGACGCGGTGTTCCGACCGGCTTCCTGGGCATGGTCGAAATTCTCCTTCATCTCGAAGTAGTTGAGCACCGGGTTGGTCTTCATGAGTGTGGCCCCCACGCCCTTTTCCCGGCAGGCCCGGAGGATCCGCTCCCCCTGGTCGTGCTTGAGGAAATTGTATACGAACAGCATGACATCGAAGCGGCCGTCCTCGACGGCCGCCAGGGTGACCTGTTCCATGGTCTCGGGGACATCGTTCCACTGGGGCCCGTGGTTGGACAGACCCCGGTACCGCACCTTGCCCTGGGCCTTGAGCTCCTGAAAGGCCTCGTGATAGGCGGGATTCTTCAGGGCCTCACGGTTGGAGGGCATGTGCATCATCAGGCAGTCGACATAATCGGTCTTCATGCGCTCCAGGCTCTTGTTCGCGCGCTGGATAATCTGATCTTTAGTGACATTGGCCCGCATGCCCTGCTTCGTGGAGATGAAGATCTGCTTGCGGTCGCGGTGCTGGAGGACCTCGCCGATGACACGCTCCGATCCGCCGCGCAGGTAGCTTTCGGCCGTGTCGATGTAGTTGACACCCGCATCCAGTATGGCCTCGAGCAAGGCGGGTTCGGCTAGCTCACCGGAGCCGAAGCCCACATCCGATGACCTGAATCCGGTTCGCCCCAGTTTCCGGTATTCCTTGATCTTCAGCTCAGGGCTTGCCTGCCACGCGTCAGCCCCGGACAAAGGGCGGGCGGCCGTCAGCCCGGCTCCGGCCAAGGCGGTCAGGGCGCCTCCGATGAATCCCCGCCGGCTCACGCCTTTAACTCGCTCTTCGGATGCAATGCCTTCACGCTTCATTCGGATCTCCTTCCGGTATTGATCGCATGGAACAGATGCGCTCAGCGTTTCTTGAGATAGATGTCGCCGCTGAAGGTCTTGAGGGCCAGTTCGGCGCCGCCGCCGTTAACCGTGCCGCGCAGCTCCTTCTTGCTGAGTTTGCCGGTGAGCGTGATCTCGAAATCCATATGGATGTCGCCGCTGAAGGTCTTGGCGTACAGCTCGAAGGCCGAATTCGACGGGAGGAGCAGGGTCACATCCCCGTTCAGGACATTGAAGTGGTAGGAACCATCGCGGCTGAGGCTGCCCACATACTTGACGGACCCGCTCACGGATTTGGCCGTGACCTCCTCGGCGCCGGAGACGTCGATCAGCTCGATGTCCCCGCTCACGACCTCGGCCTCCACATCGCCTTGGCTGTTTTCCAGCAGGATGTCGCCGGATACGGTCTTGAGGTCGGCGCCGCCCGTCACACGGCGAATCTTGAGCTCACCGCTCACCGTCTCACAGTCCACGCCGCTCTGGGCTCCCGTGATGGTCAGATCGCCGCTCACGGCATAGGCCTTCAAAGAACCCGCGATGCCCGTCATATCGATATCACCGCTCACGGCATAGGCCTTGGCATAGTCCCCGATATCCTCCATCACGATGTCGCCGCTCACGGATTTCATGTCGGCAGCGGCCCTGGCGGGGATGGTCAGCCAGAAGTCGACGGATACGTTCTTCGTGTTACTGGACCTGCGGAAATATTCCTTGTCCCTCTTGGTCTCGATCCTCAGGGTATTTCCATCCTTGGACACCTCGATGGTGACCTTCTCGAAGTTCTTTTTGGCCTGCTCCTCGGAGCTGGTACGGGAGACCTTGAGCGCCTGGATCTGGACCTCGGCCTTGTCCCAGACCTTGACCTCTATGTCACCGGCAATATTGCGCAAGATGACCTTGCCGTCCCTGGCCAGGGATACGGTCTGCTGGAATTTTTCCTCGTACCGCTCCCTGTCAGCCTCCCGGGTCGGGTCGGCTCCCAGCAGCATTACCAGCCCGAACACCACACAAAAAATGGGTAAAATGGCTCTTTTGTTAAGCATGTCCTGCCTCCCTAGTTATAATGTATTTCCTGAACACTCATCCATGTATCGTAAAGATCCGTTTTCATCTTGTAAGCAGCCAGCAGGAAGCGCCGCGACTCGAGGTCCTCGGGATTGCTCATGACGGCCAGTTTACATTCCACGATCGAGGCGTTCACGATCGCGAGGTTGGCCCTGAAAACCTCTGCTAACTGGGGATCGATCCGCTCTCCCTGGGCCGCCACGGCCTCGGCCAGCGCCTTGATGGCTTTCTGGTAGTGAAGCTCCGCCTCCTCCAGCTTGATCAGCGTGTACTGCTGGCGGTCGAGCTCCGAAAGCAGGGGCGCACGGCTCAGGAAGCGAGGGCCCAGGGTGACGGCGCCGGCCGCGACCAGCAGCAGGGCCGCGGCCGCCAGGGCGTACCCCCAGCGCGGGAACATGCGGCGCTCGCGCCCCGCATACGCCGGGACCCGCTGCCAGCTCCGGCTCTGTTCCAGCCGGGCCTGGATCTTTCCCCAGGTCACATCCCGGGGAGATAGATCCGAGATGCCTCCGGCATGGCCGACGATCTCGTGAAAGTCCCGCATCAGATTCCGGCAGCCCTCACAGCCGTCCAGGTGTTTTTTCAGCTGTGCCTGACGCCTGGAGTCCAGGTCGCCGTCCAAGTGTTGGCTGACCCATTTCCTTGCTGTTGAGCAGCGCATGGCCTTCTCCTTCACACTAACCGTTTCTTATGGAGACGCTGGCGTATCTTCATCCGAGCCTTGAAAAGCTGAGACTTGGACGTCCCCGTGGAACAGCCCAGGATCTGGGCGACCTCTTCATGTTTGAAACCCTGGATGTCATGCAGGACAAAGACGCTCCTCAGCTTCGTGGACAGGTCCTTAAGCGCTTCCTCCATGGTCCTGTCGAACATCCGTTCATGCTCGGGGGGGCCCTTGTCCTGCGCTATCCCCTCCACCACATCGAAGGGAACCATCTTCTGTGCGATATTCTTGTGGCTTCGCAGATAGCTCAGGCACGTGTTGACCGCGATGCGGTAGGCCCAACCGACAAAGGCTTCGTCGTTGTCCAGTTTATGGATGTGGGTGAATATCTTTATGAAGATGTCCTGAAGGATGTCCTCCGCGGCAGCGGCATTGTAGGTGTAGCGGTAAGCCAGGCCGAAGAACGACGTCTTGAAGCGCCCGTACAGCAGCTCCATGGCCTGGCTGTCTCCCTCGCGGCTGCGCCTCACCCACTCCAGGGGGAAATTCGATGACGAAACCCGATCTTGTGCCTTGTCGACCGCTTGTTCCTCGCTCATGTTCGCACCGGCAATTCTCCAGCCTATTGTATCATAACCGGAAGGGATAAGGCTTGCGGCGATGGTCTGGGTAAGGCACATGTTTTTTTCCTTCAAGGGTATAGATGAGGCTCCCACCCAAAGGGTTGCCGCCCATGTGTCTGTTTTTTCACGAATTTTCCAGAGGATTTCCTCACCCCGGACCTCACAGACACCGATCCCATTGCTACGCTTGAATTATTTTTATTATTACCTGCATATTTATCATTTATTATTATCTATTTATTGATTTTTTTAATATTTATCCCTATATTAATTAATAAAATTTGGATTATTCACGAATATAGATTGCCCGGAGGGTAAAGAATGACTAAAACTTGGCAGCAACTAACACGACTGACCGCCGGGGCACCCTTCGTGATCCAGAGGGTCATGCTCAAGGATTCAGATATCGCCATCGAGGGAGATTTTGATCTCCCCCCCCTGGCCTGTCTGACCATGGAGGACCAGTTTTTCATCACGGCCTTCATGCACAGCCACGGCTCCATCAAGGACATGGAAGCCCTTTTCGGGATCAGCTACCCGACGGTCAAGAACCGGCTCAACCGCATCGCCCGGCAGCTGGAGGCCGTGGAGGTGGAACAGGGAGAAATCTCGGTGGAGGTCGAGGGCAAGGAAAAGGGTTGCTCCCGGCACCGTTTTGGAGTATAATATTTTTTAACATCAGCAGGAATCCGTCACCGTGAGAAATCTCCCCATCGAGAACTTCGTCTGACATTCAACTCCTCATGTTAAAATAAGAAAATAAGGTAGATATATGGAATTCAATAAACTAAATCTCCGGCCCCGACTCCTGCAGGGCATCGCGGACCGGGGTTATCGAGATATGACAGCGGTCCAGGAACTGACGCTGGCCGAGACACTCCAGGGAAGGGACGTGACCGTTCAGTCCCAGACCGGCACCGGCAAGACCGCGGCTTTCCTGGTCACACTGCTGGAGAGAATGCTCCACGACACCGCTTCCCGGAGGAAGACGGCCCTGGTCATCGTGCCGACCCGGGAGCTGGCGGTTCAGATCGAGAAGGAAGCCCAGCTGTTGAACCGGCACACAGGATTCAGGATCGGCAGCCTCTACGGAGGCGTGGGTTATGCCGACCAGCTGGAGCTATTGCGCAAAGGCCTGGATATCGTCATCGGAACGCCGGGCCGGCTGTTGGACTTCAGCACACGGGGCAACCTGAAGCTGAAAAACATCGGATACCTCGTCATAGATGAGGCAGACCGCCTGTTCGACATGGGGTTCCTGCCCGACATCACCAGGCTCCTGGAACGGATGCCTGCCCGCCGCACCCGGCAGAACATGCTCTTCAGCGCCACGTTGAACCGCGCGTCCCGGCGGATCTGCGACGAGCACCTAAACCGGCCGGTCTCGATCGAGGTGACCCCGGAGCACATGACCGTGGATACGATCCAGCAGGAGCTGTACAAGGTGCAGAGCCACCTCAAGATGAACCTCATGCTGGGGATCCTCGAGACCCAGGCGCCCCGGAACGTGTTGGTCTTCACGAACACTCGGCATGACGCGTTCCGTGTCTCCCGGAAGCTTCAGATCAACGGCCACAGAAGCCGGCACCTGACCGGCGACCTCCCCCAGAGCCGGAGGCTGCAGATCATGAACGATTTCAAGGCCGGGAAATTCGCCATACTGGTCGCGACCGATGTCGCCGCCCGAGGGCTCCAGATCGACGGCCTGGAGATGGTGATCAACTACGACCTTCCCCTGGAACGCGAGAACTATGTGCATCGCATCGGGCGCACGGCCCGTGCCGGGCATTCGGGCAAGGCCGTGTCGCTGGCCAGCGAAGGCACCCTCCAGCAGATCTGGGACATCGAGTCGTTCATGGGCATGAAGATCCCGGTCCTGCCCACAGAGTTCGAGCTCTATGCCACGGACCGGAGCGAAGGAGCCAGAATCGATGACGAGTCCCGCCGGAACAGATCCAGACCGCGGCGGGGCGGGCCTTCTCCGAGAGACCGGCGGAAAAGACCTCAGGAAAACCGCACGGTTCTGGTATAGAATCCATATATCGGCATTCTTTATGAATAATTCAGGCGCCTGGGTTATTCACGGGCTGAGGTTACCGTAGATACGAGGCGTCGGTGGGTGAAGCTGTAGTTTACTACTGCGAATCCACCGCAACGACGTAGATACGGTGAGATCGGCCCGCCCGGAGGGTAAAGAATGCCGATGATTATTATGAGTTTTACAAAGAAAATATCGGCATTCTTTATGAATAATTCAGGCTAACCTGGATCATTCACGAGCCGAGTTTGCCATAGATGGTAGGCGCGGCGGGGGAAGCTGTGGTCG
>JAUXEH010000090.1 GCA_030620655.1 Candidatus Aminicenantota bacterium
ATGAATTCGGGACCGAGCAGAAAGAACTCATTCACATTCTCCATCAGGTGCAGTCCGATTTTGGTTATATCCCCCCCGAGGCCATCGGCCGCATCGCCAGGCACCTGAACATCTCGGAGAGCGATATCTACGGGGTGCTGACGTTCTACAAGGCGTTCAGCCTCAAGCCGCGTGGAAAGCACGTCATCACCATCTGCATGGGGACAGCCTGCCACGTGCGCGGCGCTCCCCGGATACTGGATGAGTTCAGCCGGCAGATGGATATCGAACCGGGAGAGACCTCTGAGGACAATGAGTTCACCCTGGAGACCGTCAACTGTGTCGGAGCCTGTGCCCTGGGACCCATCGCCATCGCGGATGGGGAATATCACGGCCAGCTCAAGACCGGCAAGATAGAGAAGATCATACAGACAGTAAGCAACAGCTAAGATACCACAAAGGGATAGCTCTGAATCATGGCAAAAATCAACGTCACCAAACTGGAAGAGATCAGAACCAGACTCGTGGAGGCCCGCGAGGAGGAAAAGACCTGCATCACGGTATGCGGAGGCACGGGCTGCCATGCCTACGGATGCCTGAAGGTCGCGGACGCGTTCAAGGAGGAGATCCTTGAACGGGGCCTGCAGGATGAGGTCACCCTCCGTCTCACCGGCTGTCATGGCTTCTGTGAACGGGGACCGATCGTGGTCATCCAGCCCGATGGGATCTTTTACCAGAGGATCCAGCTGGACGACATCCCGGAAGTCATGTCCGAGACCGTCCTCCAGAAGAAGATCATCCCTCGCCTGCTATATGTCGAGCCGCGGACGAAGAAAGAGATCGTGCTCGAGCGGGAAGTGCCTTTCTACAAGAAGCAGAAACGCATCATTTTCGAGAACAACGGGTTCCTCGATCCCACGGATCTGGAGAATTACATCGCCCTGGACGGCTACAAGGCCCTGTCCAAGGCCTTGTTCGAGATGACGTCCGAAGAGGTCATCGAGGAGATTAAAGCTTCCGGCCTGAGAGGCCGGGGTGGAGGGGGGTTCCCCACCGGCAAGAAATGGGAGATATGCCGGCAGGTCCGGTCCGACACCAAATATCTCATATGCAACGCCGATGAAGGGGATCCCGGGGCGTACATGGACCGCAGCCTGCTGGAAGGAAATCCCCACAGCGTCATCGAAGGCATGGTCATCGGGGCCTATGCCATAGGCGCCGCCGAGGGCTATATCTACGTCCGGATGGAGTATCCCCTGGCAGTGACGAACATCACCCACGCGATACAGCAGGCCCGGGAGATCGGGTTGTTGGGGGAATCCATCCTCGGTTCGGAATTCAATTTCGACATGCATGTGTTTAAGGGCGCCGGAGCGTTCGTTTCCGGTGAAGAGACCTCACTCATGGCCTCCATCGAAGGGCGCCGGGCGTTTCCCCGGCAGCGTCCCCCTTTCCCCGCTCAGTCGGGGCTCTGGGGAAAACCCACCAACATCAACAACGTGGAGACCTGGGCCAACGTGCCCCCGATCATAAACCGGGGATCCGACTGGTATGCCGGGATCGGGACCAAGAACAGCAAGGGAACCAAGATCTTCTCTCTGGTGGGGAAGATCAACAACACGGGCCTGGTGGAGGTCCCCATGGGGATCACGCTCAAGGAGATCATCTTCCAGATCGGTGGCGGCATAAAGGACGGCAAGAAGTTCAAGGCGGTGCAGACGGGGGGACCCTCCGGCGGCTGCATACCGGCGGACATGCTCGACCTTCCCATCGACTTCGACACCCTGACCAAGGCGGGATCCATCATGGGATCGGGCGGGATGATCGTCATGGACGAGGACACCTGCATGGTGGACGTCGCCCGCTATTTCCTGCAGTTCACGCAGGAGGAATCCTGCGGGAAGTGCGTGCCCTGCCGGGTGGGGACCCGTGAGATGGTCAACATCCTCACCCGCATCACCGAAGGAGAGGGCCAGGAGGGCGACATCGAACGCCTGGAAGCCCTGGCCAAGACGGTCCAGGACGGCTCGCTGTGCGGGCTGGGCCAGACCGCCCCCAATCCGGTCCTCACCACCATCCGCTATTTCCGTAAGGAATACGAGGATCACATCCATAAGAAACACTGCGCGGCGCGGGCCTGCAAGAAGCTGACCGGGTATTACATCGAGCCCGAGAAGTGCGTGGGCTGCCTCCTCTGTAAAAAGAGCTGCCCGGTGGATGCCATCGCCGGCGAGCGCAAGCAGGTGCATGTCATCGATCAGGAGCTCTGCATCAAGTGCGGCGCCTGTTTCGATGTCTGTCCCCCCAAGGTCAGTGCGGTCGTCAAGCTGACTGGTCACAAGCGGAAACGCATACTGAAGATAAAAGACGAAAAGGCGAGCACGAAAAGAGTGGCCCAATGAAGATAACCATCGACGGAAAATCATGCGAGATCGAAGGGAAGAAGACCGTGCTGGAGGCGGCGCGGGAGAACGGCATCAGCATACCGTCTCTGTGTGACCATCCCCGCCTGATCCCGTTTTCCGGCTGTCGCCTGTGCCTGGTCCAGGTCCAGGGCAGCCGCGGATTCCTACCCGCCTGCAGCACCGAGTGCGACGAGGGAATGGAGATCAAAACCCGCACTCCCCGTCTCCTTCGGCTTCGCAAGGAGATCCTGGAGCTCATCCTGAGCGAACACCCCAACGCCTGCCTGATCTGCTCGGAGAAAGAGAACTGTGACGACTTCAAATCCACCATCCGCAAGGTGGGCGAGGTCACCGGCTGTGTGCTGTGCACCAACAACGGGCGCTGCGAACTTCAGGACATCGTGACCGAAATCGGCTTGGAGCGTGTGGGGCACCCCTCCGTTTACCGCGAGCTGGAAGTCCGACGCAGCGATCCCTTTTTCGACCGGAACTATAACCTCTGCATACTCTGCGGCCGCTGTGTACGGATCTGCCGGGAGGTGCGGGGGCTTTCCACGCTGACCTTCACCCAGAGAGGTCCCGAGACGGTGGTCGGGACCGCCCTGGACAAGCCTTTACTCCGGGCCGGCTGCCAGTTCTGCGGAGCCTGTGTGGATGTCTGCCCCACGGGAGCCCTGACAGAAAAAAGCATGAAATACGAGGGGCTCCCCGAGAAGACGCACCAGACCCTGTGCACCCTGTGCAGCCTCGGATGCCGGATGGATGTGCATACGCGGGAGAATCGCATCCTGTTCAGCCGGCCCTCCGAGGACGGTCCGGTCAACGGCGGACAGGCCTGCGTCAAGGGACGTTTTATATTCAAGGATGTGGTTCACAGCCCCAAGCGCATCACGAAACCCTTGATGCGTAAGAAAAAGGAATGGATCGAGGTGGACTGGGACGAGGCCCTGGAACTTGTCGCGCACAAGCTCAAGGCTTACAAGGCGGAAGAGGTGACCCTGGTCGAGTCGTCCCAGGCGTCCTGTGAGGAAGGCTATGTCCTCCGGCGCCTGGCCGGCGATATCCTCAAGACCCGGAACCTGTACAGGCCTCACGAACAATCGCCCGCGAGCGTGTATCTAAACCTGATGGATAAAGCCGGAATCAAGGCCGGACTGAACTACGACGCTTCCACGATCAGTGAGGCGGAAACCATCGTGGTGTTGGGGACAGATGTCGCGGCCTCCCAGCCGATAATATGGCTGCAGGTCCTCGATGCGGTCAAAAACGGGGGAGCCGAACTGATCGTGCTGAGCTCACCCGAGTTTTCGTTCAGCCGCTATGCCGTGACACGGCTGCGTCACCATCCCGGCAGCGAAACACCGGTCCTGACCGGGATCTCGAAGCTTATCCTGGAGCGTGATGACGACGAATCGGGTGAAAAGGCGCCCGGCCATGCCGCGTTTGCCACAGACCTGGGGGGATGGAGCCTCAAGGATTTCGAGAAGAACACGGGACTCTCACTCGAGGCTGTCCATGGTCTTGCCGTGCGGCTGTCCTCGCCCGGCCCGGTGGCGTATCTTTTCGGAGCGGAAATGGCCTCACGGCCGGATGGGGAAGACGTCTTGACCGCGCTGTGGAACCTCTCCCTGCAGACCGGTGGCCGTCTGGTCCCGCTGGGCCTGGAGAGCAACGGGCGCGGCCTCTTGGAGCTGGACAGAACCGGTGCCGGAAATTGGGCTGCTTCCGAGGACATCCTGCAGGCGCTGAAAGACAGGCAGATCAAGGCTCTGTATATGACCGGACCCTTCAAGCTCCCGCGCCAGGCCAGGCCGGAATTCCTGGTGGTGCAGACGGCGTTCTGGGATGAAGGGGCCGCGGAAGCCGACGTGGTTCTCCCTGCGCTCACCTCGGCCGAGGAGGACGGGATCTTCGTTAACGCCGGGGGGCGGATTCAGCCCTGCCGACAGGTCGTCGAACCCGAAGGCGCCGCCCGCCCGGGCTGGTGGATCCTGAACGAGCTGTCACGGAAGATGGGGAGCCGGGTCCCGGAGTATAAAAAAGCCTCCGACATATGGAAGGACATCCGCAAGGACGTCCCATCCCTGAGCGATGTCACCGGGACTTTCCTAAAAGAGGGTGGAGACCTGTTCGTGAAGGAACCCCCCGATGGGGAGCCGGTTTTTCTGCCGCCGGGTCAGCCGGATATTCCGCCCCGGCCAACCAAGAAACACCCGCTGCTCTGGCTCAACCTGGCCAATCTGGACTCCTACCGGGGGCTGGTTTTCAGCCGCGAGGATAAGGGCTTCCGTCTGTTCCGGGATGAGTCCCGTGTCCTTCTGAATCCGGAAGACGCGGGCCTGATGGAACTCCAGAAAGGGGATGAGGTCATCCTCGAGTCTCCGGTGGGCAATTTTTCTGGAAATGTGCGTGTTGACGAACGCATCGCCCCGGGGACAGCCGTGACATCCCTGGCTCCGTTCCGGTTTGCAGATAATCGAGCTTCTCATGTGTTCGCGGTGAAACTGAAAAGAGGATCATGATGACCAAGATAATTCGCAGAGAACGTTTGGTTCCCAATATCCATCTCCTCGAGGTCGAGGCGCCTGAGGTGGCTCGTCACTGCCAGCCCGGACAGTTCATCATGCTCATGCCCGACGAACGGGGGGAGCGGATCCCGCTGACCATCGCGGATTGGGACGCAGAGAAGGGAACGGTTTCATCGGTCTTCATGGCCGTGGGCACCTCCACCCAGAAGCTGACGCTCCTCGAGGCGGGAGACGAGCTGCCGGTCTACGTGGGCCCTCTGGGAAGACCGGCGGAGATCGAGAAGTTCGGCACGGTGTTGTGCGCAGGAGGCTGCTACGGCATCGGGGCCATCTATCCCATCGTGCGTGCGCTGAAGGAGGCCGGCAACACCGTCTACACGCTGATCGATGTCAAGGCCAATTTCCTGATGTACTGGGAGGACCGGCTGAGGAGATACAGCGATGAGTTCTTCGTGTCCTCCCGCGACAGCTTTTTTGACTGCAAGGAGTACATCCCGAGCGTACTCGACACCGTCCTCAAGAAATCCAGCCTCGATCGGGTGATCTCCATCGGGTGCACCTATCTGATGTACACCTGTTCGGAGGCGACTCGATCCAAGGGGATCAAGACCATCGTCAGCCTGAATCCGGTCATGGTGGACGGGACCGGGATGTGCGGCGCCTGCCGCTGTACCATCGATGGCCGCACCAAGTTTGCCTGCGTGGACGGGCCCGACTTCGACGGGCATGCCGTCGACTGGGATGAGCTGTTCTACCGTCGGAAGTCCTATTTCGAGGATGAGATCCGATCGATGTGTTACTGGGAGAAGGAAGCCCTGTTAAAAGAATAACCTCTGGGAAAGATTAAACATGGCAGATAAAAAGACTGAGCTATCGCCCGAACTCAAGGCACGGCAGAAGGCTGGATACGTCGAGGAATGGCGCAAGGAAATGCGCAAGGCCGTCCCTGTCAAAGAGCGCGTGAAGCTGCCGCGTCAGAAGATGCCGGAGAGGGAAGCGGATGAGAGGAACAAGGACTTCGAGGAAGTCAATTTGGGATTGAGGGCCGAGGCGGCCCTGAAAGAGGCCGAGCGCTGCCTTGACTGTGCGAACCCTCAGTGCGTGGCCGGCTGTCCGGTGGGCATCGATATCCCCGCCTTCATCAAGCTCATCGAGGCCGGCAAATTTTCCGAAAGCGCGCGGAAGCTGAAGGAGACCAACAGCCTGCCCTCGATCTGCGGGCGTGTGTGCCCGCAGGAGACCCAGTGTGAAGAGGTCTGTAATCTGAAAAAGGCCACGGGAGTGCCCGTTGCCATCGGCAACCTGGAACGTTTCGCCGCGGATGCAGAGAGGATGGAGGGAGACATGTTTATCCCCAAGATCCCACCGCCCACGGGACACAAGGTGGCCATCCTGGGCGCGGGCCCGGCCGGCCTGACCGTGGCGGGGGAACTGGCCAAGAAGGGGCATCAGGTCACCGTGTTCGAGGCGCTGCATGTGGCCGGCGGCGTGCTGGTGTATGGGATCCCGGAATTCCGGCTGCCCAAGAAGATACTGGAAGCCGAGGTCGATTACCTGCGCAAGCTGGGGGTGGAGTTCCGGATGAACTTCGTGGTGGGGATGACGGCCACCCTGGATGACCTCAAGCAGGAGGGATATGAGGCCTTCTTTGTGGGGACCGGGGCCGGGCTCCCCAACTTCATGCGGATTCCGGGAGAGAATCTCATCGGGATCTATTCGGCCAACGAATACCTGACCCGGGTAAACCTGATGCGGGCCTACGACTTCCCCCACTACGACACACCGGTCTTCCCGGCCATGCGCGCGGCGGTCTTGGGCGGCGGGAATGTGGCCATGGATTCGGTGCGGACAGCCAAGCGGCTGGGCGCGGAGATGGCGGCCATCGTGTACCGGCGCTCCCGTGTGGAGATGCCCGCCCGCACTGAGGAGGTGCATCACGCCGAGGAAGAGGGGATCGAGTTCCATTTTCTCACAACCCCGACCCGATTCATCGGGGATAAGAACCACAAGGTCACGGCCATGGAGTGCCTGCGCATGGAGCTGGGAGAACCGGACTCTTCAGGCCGGCGCCGGCCCGTTCCCATCGAGGGATCGGAGTTCATCATGGAAGTGGACATGGTCGTGGTGGCCATCGGCAACAGTCCCAACCCTCTCATCACCCAGACCACACCCGAGCTGGAGGTTGGGAAATGGGGCAACGTCGAGGTGGACTGGGACACCATGGCGACCAGCATGGAAGGTGTCTATGCCGGAGGTGACATCGTGCGGGGCGGTGCCACGGTCATCCTGGCCATGGGTGATGCCCGTGTGGCTGCCGGCGAGATGCACAAGTATCTCAACGGCCGCAAATAATCTCTTCGAGGCCGGCCGCTTGACGTTCGATTTAGGACCGCAGAGGCATTATGATTCACCATGAGGGAGGACCAACGTGAGTTGGGTGGATGGCTATAAAGAGAAGCTCGTCACTGCCGAAGAAGCCGTGGCGGAGATCAAAAGCTACGACCGTGTGTACGTCAGCGGGAACACAGCCACCCCTTATGTCCTGATGAAGGCCCTGGCGGCGCGCAGGGACGAGCTCGTAGGGGTGGAGCTGGTCCACGTACTGCTCCTGGGCCGGGACCCGCTGGCCGCACCCGAGATGGAGGGCCATTTCCGGCACAATTCTTTATTCGTCGGGCCGGCCGACCGCAAGGCCATCAACGAGGGCCGCGCGGATTATGTGCCCATCTTCCTCCACCAGATCCCCAACCTGTTCCATTCCGGCCTGATGCCCATCGACGTGGCCATGATGCACCTTTCCCCGCCCGATGAACACGGATTCATGAGCTATGGGGCCGAGGTCCTGTCGTCCAAGGCCGCCGCCGAGAACGCCAGGATCGTGATCGCCCAGGTCAACGAGAAGATGCCCCGCATCCTGGGGGATTCGTTCATCCATGTTTCACGGGTGCACAAGATCGTGGAGATGTCGGCCGATCTGCCCGAGCTGCACAAGAAACCCTTCAGTGATGTGGAGCAGAAGATCGGGAGTTACATCGCCGACCTGATCGAGGACGGGGCGACTCTTCAACTGGGCATCGGAGGCATCCCGGACGCGGTGCTGGCGGCATTGAAAGACAGGCGGGATCTCGGGGTGCATACCGAGATGGTCTCCGACGGTGTGATCGATGCCATCGAGGCAGGGGTAATCACCGGGACCAGAAAAAACTTTCACCCCGGCAAGATCATCCTGACCTTCATGCTGGGATCCAAGAAGATCTACGAGTTTGCGCACAACAATCCCATCTTCGAGGCGCATCCCACCGATTACACCAACCACCCCTTCAAGGTGGCCCAGAACGACAACATGGTCGCCGTCAACTCCGCCATCGAGGTGGACATTACAGGACAGGTATGCTCGGATTCCATCGGGACCTACATCTACTCCGGTTTCGGGGGACAGGTAGATTTTATCCGGGGAGCGGCCCATTCAAAGGGCGGCAAGCCGATCATCGCCCTGCCTTCAACCGCCAAGAATGGGGAGATGTCCCGGATCGTGCCGTTCCTCAAGAAGGGCGCCGGTGTCGTCACCACCCGGGCCGATGTGATGTATGTGGTCACCGAATATGGTGTCGCCTACCTGCACGGCAAAAACCTCAAAGAGCGGACCGAGGCCCTGATCAACATCGCCCACCCGGCTTTCCGGGATGAGCTTCTCAGAGAAGCCAAGGAACGGAACCTCATACAGTGAGACAATCCAACCTGTTCAGGGATGCCCAGGGTCACATGGGGACCGACGAGTCCGGTAAGGGGGACTATTTCGGCCCCCTGGTAGCCGCCGGGGTGTACGTCCCGGCCGGTCAGGAGGATGTGCTACGGGAATACGGGGTTCGGGACAGCAAGCGGGTCTCCGACAACCGTGTGCGGGAGCTGGCGGAAGTCATCATGCAGGGCTACCCCCATTCCATCGTGGCGGTCGGGCCGGAGAAGTACAATGAGCTGTACGCCAAGCTCCGCAACCTGAACCGTCTGCTTGCCTGGGCCCACTCCCGAGTGATCGAAAACATCCTGCAGGACGTCCCCTGCACCCTGGCCATAACGGACCAGTTCGGGGACAAGTCGTTCGTCCAGAACGCGCTCATGAAGAAGGGACGCAGCATCGAGCTGGTCCAGAGACCCAAGGCGGAAGAGGACGTCGCGGTGGCCGCCGCCTCCATACTCGCACGCAGCGAGTTTCTGCGGCGGCTCTATTTTCTCTCCCAAGACGCGGACATGAAGCTCCCTAAAGGAGCCTCGCCCATGGTCGAGGAGGCTGGAGTGGCCCTGGTCCGGCGCTATGGTCCGCAGGTTCTTGCCAAATTTGCCAAGACGCATTTCAAGACCACCGGGCGCATTCTCGCGGCTAGCCAAGAGCCTGGGTGATACCGCATAGAGAGGGAGGGCGACATGGCCATCAAAACCAGGCGGCTGTATTTCGACGAGCCCTATCAGACCGATTTTGAAGCCACCGTGCTGGATACGCGCCGGTATCAGGGGAAGCCGGCCCTGGTCCTGGACCAGACCTGCTTCTATCCGGAGGGGGGGGGGCAGCCCGCGGACAGGGGGACTCTTTCCGGGGAGACCGTGCTTCACGTGCTTGAGCAGGAGGGCGAGATTCTCCACATCCTGGAGAATGAGGTGCCGGAGAAAACAGTCAGGGGAACGATCGACTGGGACACACGGTTCGATCACATGCAGCAGCATGCCGGGCAGCATGTGTTGTCCCAGTGCTTCCACGAGCTGCTTTCGGGGAAGACCATGTCCTTCCATCTGGGCGAGAAGCTGTCCACGCTGGAGATCGCCCTGAGCTACATCACCGATCCGGATCAGGACAGGGTCGAGGCCTGTGCCAACCGGGCCGTCTTTCAGGACAAGGAGATCCGGACCTATTTTGTGGAGGAATCGGATGTTGCCGGCGTTCCCCTGCGCAGGCCTCCCAAGAAATCGGGGCGCATCCGGGTAGTGGAGGTGGCCGGCTTCGATTATTCCGCCTGTGGCGGGACCCACCCCCGGCGGACGGGAGAGATCGGGCTGATCAAGCTCCTGAAGCGTGAGAA
>JAUXEH010000469.1 GCA_030620655.1 Candidatus Aminicenantota bacterium
CTGGGGTCTCTTATGGGAGACAGGTCCCTGGCGCAGCGCCTGGTTCTGTTGGCCGTGCTGACCCTTGCGATTGGAGGATTGATCTGGCTGCTCAAGCGGGACGGGCCCCTATCCCAGCTCAAGCCGGGGAGACGGGTCACGGCGGCAGGCCTTTTCCTGCGCCTCTGTCTCCTTTTGTTTGCCGGCGCATGGCTCGCAAACGTCCTGGGGAATGTGGCGCTGGCGGAAACTCTGGCCGCGGGAACCTTCTGGAGCCTATATACCCTGGCTCTCCTCCTCACCGGTGTCCTCGTCCTGGAAGACCTGGCCCTCACTTTCCTGAGGAGCCGTGCCGGGCAGTCCCTGCGTATGATCCGCCTGCACACAGTTTTTTGGGAGAGAGGGATAAAGAGGGTCCTGCATCTGGCGGCCTTCGCCTGGTGGGCCCACGTAACCCTGTTTTATTTCAACATCTTAGAGCCGGTCAGGGCGGCAGCACTCAGGATCCTCAGGGGCCACCTGGCCGTGGGGGCACTGAGCATTTCGCTGGGAGGTATCCTGATCTTCATCCTCACGTTGTGGATCTCGATCCTGCTGGCCCGCTTCATCCGGTTCGTGCTGGGCGAGGAGGTCCTTCCCCGTATGATTCTTCCTCGTGGTGTGCCCGCGGCCATATCGTTCACCGCCTACTATCTCATTCTCTTCTTCGGATTCCTGCTGGCAATGTCTGCGGCCGGCCTCGAGTGGAGCCGATTTGCGATACTGGCCGGAGCCCTGGGTATCGGCATCGGATTCGGGCTCCAGAATCTGGTCAACAATTTTGTTTCCGGCCTGATCCTCATATTCGAACGGCCCATCAAGCTGGGCGATACCATCGAATTCAGCAGCCTCAGAGGACAGGTCTTGCGCATCGGGATCCGCTCGAGCACCATCCGGACCTGGGAGGGCGCCGAGGTCATCGTGCCCAACGGAAACCTGATCTCGAGCGAAGTCATCAACTGGACCCTGTCCGACAGGAAGCGCAGGCTCAAGGTCTCCGTGGGCGTGGCCTACGGCACGGATCCGAACCTGGTTCTGGGGATACTGACGACCGTCGCCAAGGATCACAAAGATGTCCTGGATGATCCCGAACCTATGGCGACGTTCAAAGGATTCGGTGAGAGCTCGCTCGATTTCGAGCTCCGCTACTCCATCCGTGAGTTCGAGGACTGGGTCTGGATAAAAAGTGAGATCAACTTGGCGATCCTAGACGGGCTCAATGCGGCCGAGATCGAGATCCCCTTTCCCCAGAGAGACCTGCATATGCGCTCGATCGACCAGGAGGCCGGCGGCCCGGTTCCTGCCGAGTTGGAATCCAAGGAAAAGAAGCGGATGGAGCCTGAGAGCCCGGACCAGGACGAGACTTGATCATTAGCAGCAGGAGCAGTCGGGCTCGCTGCCCCGAAGCATGCCGTAGATGATGGCGGTGGCGCAGCCGACCCCGGCATCGACGGTGAGCGCCTCGTATTGGCAGTTGTTGACGCAGGCCCCGCATTCGATGCAGCGGTCC
>JAUXEH010000249.1 GCA_030620655.1 Candidatus Aminicenantota bacterium
CGTAATACATGTAATATCACAGGATGATGTCCCTAACTAATCCTGATCCAGAACCTTGACGTGCATGGCGACCATGCTGATGACCTGATCGCGCACGCTGTCCAGGGTGGCGCCGTCTTTCTTGGGCATGCGCAGCGCCAGGTTGGGAGGCATGACGACCAGGAACTCCGATCCCAGCTCGATCACCCGCCCGAGGTCCTTGAGGGGGGCATCTTTGATCGTCCCGGGTTTGGGACGATCGGGCTCTTCGATATACCGGATGATCTCCTTGAGCTGCTCCTGGTCCATGAAGTCGAATGTATCGTCTTGAGCCATGTGGTTACTCCTTACCCAGGTAGGTTGCGAAGTGCATGTGAGCGATGCGGAATGCTCCTCCGAGGCAGCCAGAGTGACGGCCCGATGATGCGGTCGTATCGCATGCTGTATAGTGTACAATCCCCAGGGCATTCTGAAAAGCGGCAATATGAAACGAGGCTTCTGTTCAGAGGGTTCCGTGGTGTAGAATAGGAGCGTGGAAAAAGAGCGCTTCATCGTCCATGTCGACATGGACGCCTTCTACGCCGCCGTGGAGCAGCGCGACAATCCCGCCTACCGCGGCAAGCCGGTGGTGGTGGGGGCCGATCCCAAGGGAGGGGCCGGCCGGGGGGTGGTCTCGGCGTGTTCGTATGAAGCGCGGGAGTACGGCATCCATTCCGCCCTGCCCATCTCCACCGCCTACCGGAGGTGCCCCCATGCCGTGTTCATCAGGGGGGACATGCAAAAATATGTGCGTATTTCCCGGCAGATCTTCGCCATCCTGGAGCGCTTCACACCCGACGTAGAACCCATCAGCATCGATGAGGCCTTCCTGGATATCACAGGGAGTTATCACCTGTTCGGCACCCCGGAGGACACCTGCCGGAGAATCAAGGCCATGGTCCGGGAAAAGACAGGGCTCATAGCGTCGATCGGGATGGCCCCCAACAAGATGACGGCCAAGATCGCCTCGGACCTGGAGAAGCCGGACGGGCTGGTGATCGTGAGCCGTGAGGGCCTGCTGGGGTTCCTGCACCCCCTGCCCGTGGAAAAACTCTGGGGCGTGGGAAAGCGGATGCTCGAGGCACTGCAGCGGCTCCACATCCGCACCATCGGCGACCTCGCCCGATGGGAACAGAAGGATATGGCGGATCGGCTGGGCAAAGCCGGGATCCATGTCTGGAAGCTGGCCAACGGCATTGATCCACGGGATGTCCGGGGAGAAGAAGGGGTCAAATCCATCGGACACGAGCACACGTTCGCGGAAGACGAAACCGACTGGGAGCGGATCGAGGATTCGCTGATGTGGCTGAGCGAGAAGGTCTCACGCCGGATGCGCAGGCTGGGTTACAAGGGCCGCACCGTGACCATGAAGATCCGGCTGGCCGACTTCTCGACCTATACCCGAGCCGTGACCCTGGAGCGAGCCACGAATTTCGTGGAGGACCTCTACAAGAGCGCGCTCCGGAAAGTCCGAGAATTCAAGCCGGGCCCACAGCCCATCCGCCTGATCGGGATCCAGGTCTCCAATCTCGAGCGCGAGGAGCGGCAGTTGGACCTGTTTTCGGGAACGGGCACCGATACGGATAATAAGGAACGCCTGCACACCGCCGTGGACGCGATCAAGGACCGCTTCGGCGAAGCCGCCATCAAACACCGCAAATAGGCACCTAGGGGACGTTCCCCAGGCTTTTCCATCTTTTCAGATTTTCTGAATAAAAGCCTTGACAGCCGGCCTATCTATTCATATATTCTGAATAGACTACGGACAAAGGAGCACAAAATGGCGGAACTGACCCGGTTTGAAGAGCAGATCCTGCTTTCTGTCTGGAGGCTTAAGCACGAGGCCTACGGCATCAGCATATACCGCCACATCCGTGATCTCACCGGCAAGGACCTGGCCATCGGCGGAATATACTTTCCCCTGGAGCGGCTGGTCAAAAAGGGCTTTCTCAAGGCGCAGAAGGGCGAGCCCACACCGGTACGCGGCGGCCAGAGCAAACGCTACTACCGCCTGACCGAGCTGGGCGCAGAAGAACTTGTCCGCTCCAAGAAGATCCAGGACGCCTTCTGGAAGGGGCTCCCCCCCCTGGAATATGCCATGAGAGACACACCATGAGTGAGACATCAAGTAGACGGCCCAATCGTGTAGGCATCTGGCTGCTAAGCCGCATGCTCAGCCGCAGGAAAAACTACGGCTTTTTCGGTGACATCGAGGAACTCTACGCCTATCAGACTGAGGAAAAGGGACGCTTCCAGGCCGGCCTCTGGTTCTGGGTCCAAATCCTGAGGACGATCCCCCACTACCTGCTGGATTCCTGCTACTGGAGCTGGATCATGTTCCAGAACTACTTCAAGGTGACCTTCCGCAGCCTGAAGCGGCACAAGGCCTATTCGTTCATCAACTTCGCCGGGCTGGCCGTGGGCATGGCCTGCTGCATCCTGATCCTGACCTACGTGCACTGGGAGCTGAGCTACGACCGCTACCACGAAAAGTCCGACCGGATCTTCCGGCTGGCTGTGAACGGCGATATCAACGACCGGGCATTCAACATCGCGTGCATCAACAACCCTCCCGGACCCTATCTCGCTCAGGAGTGGCCGGAGGTGGAGGCGGCGGCCCGCATCCGGCCCCGCTACCGCTGTGCGGTCACCTTCGCGGACAAGCGCTTTTTCGAGGAAGGCGTGATGTGGGCGGATGCTTCCGTCTTCGAGGTCTTCAGCTTCCCGCTGATAACAGGCGTTCCGGGAACGGCCCTCAAGAACCCATACACCGCGGTGATCACGGCCAGCACGGCACTCAAGTACTTCGGCGGGGAGGACCCGATCGGCCGCGTCCTGCGGATCGATGACCAGGCCGACTACACCATCACGGCTGTCATGGAGGACGTGCCGGAGAATTCCCATTTCACGTTTGACATCCTGCTGTCCAATGAAACCCGATATGTGGTCAACAAGGCCCAGATGGTCCGCTGGATGGGGGATTTTTCTAACTACACCTACCTCCTGCTCCGACCCGGTGTGGACCCAGCAGAACTGGAAGTCCGCTTCCCCGCCCTGATCGATAAGCAGATGGGAAGGATCCTCAAAGTCATAGGCGGCAAAATCACCTACATCCTGCAGCCCCTGACCGCCATCCACCTCCATTCCCGCCTGGAGGGCGAGATTGCACCGGTCAGCGACATCGCTCATGTCTATATTTTTTCGTGTGTGGCCGCCTTCATCCTGCTCCTGGCCTGCATCAACTTCATGAACCTGGCGACAGCCCGCTCCGCCAACCGAGCCCGGGAAGTGGGCATGCGCAAGGTCCACGGTGCCGTAAGATCCAAGCTGGTCCGGCAGTTCCTGGGAGAATCCATGATCTACAGCTTCGCTTCCCTGGCACTGGCGCTCCTGTTGGTGGAGGCTGGGCTGCCGCTCTTCCGCTCCCTGTCGGGCCGGCCAATGCACATCCCGTACTTCGAGTTGGCATGGCTGATTCCATCGCTCTTGGGGCTGGCCATCCTGGTCGGGATGGCGGCCGGCAGCTACCCGGCCTTTTACCTGGCCGGCTTCCAGCCCTCCCATGTGCTCAAGAGCGGCTTCGCGGCCGGGCGCAGCAGGAGCCGCTTCCGCCAGGTGCTGGTGACGTTTCAGTTCACAGTTTCGACTATTTTGATCATCGGTACCGCCGTGATCCTCTCGCAGGTGAACTACATGAAGAACAAGCGCTTGGGCTTTGATAAAGAGCATGTGGTCGTCGTCCGGATCACCAACGAACAGATGCAGGATGCCCTGGAGCCCATAAAACAGGAGATGTTGAGGGTCCCGGGTGTCACGAGCGTGGCCATGTCCTCGCACGTCCCCGGATGGGGGGGGCGGTACAACGTGTGCCTGCCGGAAGGTTTCGCACCGGACGAATCGGTGATGATGGGAATCATCGGGGTGGACGTCGACTTCATCCCGGCACTGGGAATCGAACTGGCGTCCGGGCGCTCTTTCTCGAACGAATTCCCCAGCGACCCCGACAAATCCGTGCTCATCAACGAGACAGCGGCCCGTAGGTTCGGGTGGGACGAACCGCTGGGCAAGAGAATACGGGAGCTGGATGACCGCAGTATCCTCAAAACCGTGGTGGGTGTCATCAAGGATTACCACTTCACCTCCCTGCACAATACCATCGAGCCCCTCTTGATCACCAACATCCGGGATGACTACTATGCCCTGATCATCAAACTCGGCCCGGGAGACCTGCCGGCAGTGCTGGGGAACCTGCAGGCCAGGTGGGAATCCGTTGTGCCGGGGCTCCCGTTCGATCACTTCTTCCTGGACCAGGAGTTCGCCAGCCAGTACCGGGCAGAGGAACGCCTAAGCCGTATCTTCGCGTATTTCAGCCTGCTGGCGATCTTCATCGCCTGCCTGGGATTGTTCGGAATGGCAGCCTATACGGCCGAGCAGCGTACCAAGGAAATCGGCATCCGCAAGGTGCTGGGCGCCTCTGCCGGCCAGCTTGTCTTGCTGTTAAACCGTGAATTCTCCGCACTCGTGATCCTGGCCAATCTCGCGGCCTGGCCCCTGGTGTACTGGTTCGCCCGGCGCTGGCTGGAAGATTTCGCGTACCGGATATCTTTGAATCTTTCGATTTTCCTCGTGTGTGCGCTGGCCATCTTCGCCATCGGGATCCTGACGGTCTCCTATCAATCCATCAGGGCGGCACTCGCGGATCCGGTCGACTCGCTAAAATATGAATAGGGTAATCGATGTTTACTGAGTGGGGTGGTACCTGGGGGAACGTCCCTAAGTTTACTTATTGGGGTTCACCGGTATCGGACCAGCCGCGCAGCCCATAGTACTCCCGGATGAGGGACCGGAAAAACTCCTTATCGATCTTCCGCCCGCGCATGAACCCGGCCAGGGA
>JAUXEH010000369.1 GCA_030620655.1 Candidatus Aminicenantota bacterium
CTCGAGGCCATATACGCCCGGCTGACCGGAAACCCGGCCGGATTCAATCAGGTATGGTGGGCGGCCCTGTGGGTCCCGGTCCTTCTGGGATTAGCGGTGACGGCAGGGGCCGGTGGGACCTCACTCGGTGGACGCCTGGGCATGACGGCCCTTAGCGGCGCGCTCCTGGGATGGCTCTATGCGGTGAGCAGCACGCTTAGTAAGCAGGTGTTGGCCGCGGGCGTGTCCGAATCCTTGTCCCTTTTGACCTTGCTCGGCCGCACGGCTGCCCCGGGATTCTGGCAGGCCTTCCTCTTCACCCTGCTGGCGCTGGTTGCCGTCCTGGTCGCGGAGACCCGCAGGGTCCGGGCGTAAGCGGCGCTCACACCAGCCTCCGTCCGGTCTGCGCGACCGA
The DNA here is from genome assembly GCA_030620655.1 of Candidatus Aminicenantota bacterium. GTDB lineage: Bacteria > Acidobacteriota > Aminicenantia > Aminicenantales > Aminicenantaceae > JAUXEH01. Next base: position 395 of record JAUXEH010000369.1, read on the forward strand.
ATCCATTACCGTGGCCCGGCAAGACGGGCCCCTCTAACGCTCTGCCTCGACCTCTCCCCGGATAATGCGGACCTCACCCAGGCCCAGATCCCGGAGTTCCGGCTCGATCCTGGCCCGGTCGCCCACCACCACGATGAGCAGGGCGTCCGCCCGGATGTATTTCCGCGCCGCTTCCAGCGCGGCCCGCTCGTCCACCCTGCGGACATTGGGCACATACTCGGCCCACTCCTGGGGGGACAGGTCGTAGGAATAGATCTCGTCCACCTGGAAGGCGATGCCGGAGAGGGTTTCGAAGTTTCCGGGGAAGCTGTTGATCAGGTTGTCCCGGCTGGCCGCTAGCTCCGCGCCCTTCAAGGGCCGGGACCCGCCGATATCGCGCAGCTCCTTCACGATCTCGAACACCGCCTCGTCCGTGTACTGCGTCTCCACCTGGGTGTAGCACACAAACGGCCCCGGCTCACGCGTGCCGAAGAAGAACGACGAAGCCCCATAGGTGTAGGCCTTTTCCTCCCGCAGGTTGGTGTTGATCCGGCTGGTGAACATCCCGCCCAGGGCGTTGTTGACCACCTCGCAGGCCGTGTGGTCGGGGTGGCTGCGCTGCAGGGCCAGGTTCCCCGCCACGATGGCGCTCTGGGCCGCGCCCGGCATGTCCAGGAGGTAGATCCGCGTGGAGGCCGGGGGCTCGGGCCGGGGTACGGGGGGAGGTTCAGCTCCTAGCCCGGCCCACCCGGAAAACGCCCGCTCCAGCTTCTCCCGGGCTTCCGAAAGGGTGATGTCGCCCACCACCACGAAGGCGGCCTGATCCGGTGAGTAGAAGCTATGGTAGAAACGCTGCAGGTCCCCACGTGTGATGGCGCGGATGGACGCGTCCGTCCCGGACCCGGTGTAGGGCTGGGCATAGGGATGCCCTTCACCGTAGAGCCGTTGGAAGAACAGCTTGAGGGCGGTGGTGAAGGGCTGGCGGGACTCCTGCTGGATGCGGCCGAGATAGAGCTTTTTCTTGCGCTCCAGCTCTTGAGCGGGGAAAACGGGGTGGAGGACGATGTCCGCCATGAGCCCCAGCCCCCGGTCCAAGCGGCTTGTGAGCACGTTCAGGTTGACATCCGAGCTGTCGAAGCTGCTGTCCGTGCTCAGGTAGGCTCCCAGGGCCCTGGCTTCCTCGGCGATTTCCAGCGCCGTGCGGCTGCCGGTCCCCTCATCCAGTAGGTCGGCCGTGAGGGCCGCGGCTCCGGGGCGGTCTAACGGGTCGGCGGCCCAGCCGTTCTTGAATACCAGGTTGACCTGGAGCAGGGGGAGGCTGTGGTCCTCGACCAGGAAGAGGCGGGCGCCGTTGGAGAGTTCGGCCTGCCGGATCTCAGGGGGAGAGAATCTCGGCTCCGGAAGCGGGGCCGGCTCCTCGGACCGATCCAGCCGCTCCTCAGCGGCACTCGGGTCACCGTGAGGCAGGAATTGAACGACCACCCGTTTTCCCGAACTCAGATAACGCCGGGCATACGCGGCGACCTCGACGGCCGTGACGCGCGCGTATCGATCCAAATCCCACTGAAAGCGTCCCGGGTCACCCAGGTAGACATTGTAGCCGTTCAGCATGTCGGCCTTGCCGCCGAATCCGCCCACCCGTTCCATGCGGCGGATGAAGGAGGCCTCCCGGGTGGTCCTGGCCGGGGCCAGCTCCTGTTCGCTCACCCCCTCGGTAAAGATCCTGCCCAGCTCCGCGTCTATGGCCGCTTCCAGCTCCTCCAAGGAATGCCCCTCCCGGGCCGTGGCCGTCACGTGGAAGGTGCTCCCCAGTTCCCGGGAGCCCTGATAGGCGCTGATGTCCTGGGCGATCTCCTGTTCGTACACCAGGGCCTGGTAGAGACGCGATGTTTTCCCGGAGGAGAGGATGTCCGCCAGCAGGTCGAACTCGGCGTCCCCCGGGGCATAGAGCGCCGGCGTGTGCCAGGCCATGTATATCCGTGCCAGCTCGATCTTGTCCCCCACCACGACCCTTATCTCCGACTGCAGCTCCGGCACCCAGCTCTTGAGCCGGGCTACAGGCGGCCCGGGCGGGAGAGAGGCGAAGTGTTTCTCAACCAGCTGCTTAGCCAATCCAGGATCGAAATCCCCGGCAATGCAGAGCGAGGCGTTGTTGGGGGTGTAGTACTGCCGGAAGAAGCCCTTCACGTCCTGCAGGGCGGCCGCGGACAGGTCTTCCAGGCTCCCGATCACGGTCCAGGAGTAGGGGTGGTCGGAGGGATAGAGCATCTGCATCAGGATCTCGTTCGCCCGGCCGTAGGGCTGGTTGTCCACTCTCTGACGCTTCTCGTTCTGGACCACGCCGCGCTGGGTGTCCAGCTTTTCCTGGGTCATGGCCGGAAGCAGATACCCCATCCGGTCGGCCTCCAACCACAGTCCCATCTCCAGGTAGTTGGCGGGCAGGTTGGACCAGTAGTTGGTCCGGTCGTTGCTGGTAGATCCGTTGCTGGTGCCACCGACCCGCTCCATGGGTTCGTCGAAGCGAGGGATGTGCTCGGACCCCTCGAACATCAGGTGCTCGAACAGGTGGGCGAACCCGGTCCGGCCCTTTTTCTCGTTCTTGGAGCCCACATGATACCAGACATTGACCGTGACCATGGGCAGGGACCGGTCCACATGCAGGATGACCTCCAGGCCGTTCTGCAGGCGGTACTTCTCGAAGGAGA
>JAUXEH010000112.1 GCA_030620655.1 Candidatus Aminicenantota bacterium
ATGAATTCATCGAAGAAGAGATCCCCGGTGAAAAGATCATCGATGTCGATGAGGATTTGGCGGGAACACAGCAGGAGCTGGTAGAGAAGGAAGAGACGGAGGTGGCAGAAGAGGAAGTCGCCCCGGAAGAAATAGAGCAGACGGGAGAAGTCCGCCCGATTGACGAAGAGCTGCCTGCTGACGAAGAGGAAAGAGGCGAGGCCGTGGAAGCCGCTCCGGATGAAGAGGAAAAGGACGAGCCTGCGCCCAAAAAGAAGTCGACTCCCCGAAAGCGCAAGTCCACAAGGAAAAAGGGCGTTCCCAAAAAGAAGAAAATGGAAGAGCCGGTCAAGGTTGTAGAAGACACGGAGGAAGAGCCGGAAAAACCGGTAGAGCCGGAAGAATCCGCTGAGCTCGAAAAACCAGAGGCTGTCGCTGAAGAGCCGGAACCTGAAGAGGAAGCTCCGGCCGCCGAAGCTGAGCTGAAACCAGAAGAGGCTGATGTGTTTCCGTTCGAGCCGGAATATGTTGAAGACGCGGAGCCTCCTGCTGTCCAGGAAGCTGTGCCGGATGAAGATTTCGAGAAAGAAGAGACCAGGCACGGCCTGACCGATGATCTGCCAGACGGTTTTGCCGAGACCATCGATGAGGCCAGAGAGAAGGCCGGAGAGCCATTGGAGGAGTTCCAGCCGGAAGCAGGCGAGGAAGCCCTGGAGGATGCCGAGCCCATCGATGAGAAGCTAACGCCCGAACCCGGGACAGCCGAAGAAAAAGAATGGCAGACACCCCCTCCGGAAGGGCAGGAGCTCAAGGAACCTCCCACACAGGAAGAGGAGACGGTGCAGACCGGAGACATCGAAGACATCGTGGACGAGGCTGAGAAAGAAAAAGAAGAGATCGAAGATTTTATCTCCTCGATAAAAAGGGAGCGGAACGCCGTCCGTGAACATATAAAAAGCGATACCCAGGACATCCCGCCCTGGGCCGCGAACGTGGGGGATGGGCCGCTGCCCGATATCCCTCCCACCGATGAGATCGTTTCTCGAGAAGAAAGCGCCGATGAGGAGGAGGAGACAGAGGCCGCGGATGTGATCGAGGCCGAAGAAGAAAGGATCCCGGAAGAAGAGCTGTCCGGTGAACCGACCGCCCCCGGGTATGACACCCGCTCAGCCTTCCCCGAGACCGTGGATCAGCAGGGGCTTCCCTTTGTGAAGACCGCCGAGATCAGGGGCGAGGACATCGAAGAGGAGGCCTTAGAGGAGGTGCTGGAGCCGAAAAAGATCCGGGTGCGCCGGAAAATCCAGCCCGTGGGATTCGGCGACTGGGTCAAAGCCAGGATCTTCGATGTCGTGTTTGTGTCCGCCCTCTGGTTCGTGGCGCTGTGGATCTCTTCTCAGGTTCTCGGGGTCTCTGTGTTCCGGGTCATCTCGGGTTCCACACCCGTTGCCCTGGCTTTCCTGGCTGTGCTGCTGCTCATCTATTTCTTCTTTTTCCTGTATTTCCTGGGAGAGACCCTGGGCAATTACCTGTTCTCTTCAGACGACTAAGCCTGGACCTCATCACCCAGGTGAAAGTCCTTGCCCAGGAAGCTCTCTCTAGCTGCCTTATCGGCCGCCAATTCCCTGGGAGTACCCTCGAGGAGGATCTTCCCCTCATCCATGATGTAGGCGCGGTCGGTTATCCTCAGCACGTCGCGCACGTTGTGGTCCGAGAGGATGATCCCGATGCCCCTGGATTTTAACCGGAGCATGATCTTCTGGAGATCGATGATGGTCAGGGGATCGATGCCCGTGAACGGCTCGTCGAGCAGCAGGAACTTGGGGCTCAGGACCAGCGAGCGGCAGATCTCCAGCCGCCGCCTTTCCCCGCCGGACAGGCTGTGGGCCGACTGCCTGGCCAGCTCCTTGAGGCCCAGTTCTTCCAGCAGCTCGTGCGCGATCGTCCGTATCTCGCTTTTCTTGCTGCCGGAAAACTCCAGTATCATCCTCAGGTTGTTCTCCACCGAGGTCTTGAGAAACACCGAGCTCTCCTGGGGGAGATAGGTGATCCCGGCCTCCGCTCTCTGGGGGCTTGTGCAGCGGCTGATGTCTTTTCCGTCAAGCAGGATGGATCCACGGTCAGGTTTGAGCAGTCCCACCATCATGTGGAAGGTCGTGGTCTTGCCGGCCCCGTTGCGGCCCAGCAGGGAGATCACCTCGCCTGTCCGCACCTGGAGATCCACACCCTTGACGACCGTCCTGCGGTTGAAGCTCTTCACCAGGCCCCTAGCCCTCAACGTGCTCCCTGTGTGCGTGCCTTCTTCGTGCATCGGTCACAGTATATCAGATAAGGAGGCGTGGGAGTATATCGGGCAAACGGATTGTCACAGGTGTGCGGGGTCGGATACAATGTTCAGGTACAGGCAGACCGATGCTCAGAGTCATCAGCGCTTCACGCCGGACCGATCTCGTGGCCTCCTTCGACGCCTGGCTGGCCGATGGGATCCGGCAAGGGCTGGTCAAGGTCCACGGCCCCTCCGGCCACACCTATACCGTGGACATCGCCCCAGAGCGTGTGCACACCTTCGTGCTGTGGTCCAAGGATTTCGACAACCTCATACGCAACCGCTCCGGGCTGCTCGATGGTCTCCGGCGGTATCCGCAGCTCTACCTGCATTTCACCATCACCGGCCTGGGTGGGAGCCCCTGGGAGCGGGGGGTCCCGGAGCCGGCCCGCGCCCTGGCCCAACTGGATCCCCTGATCCGCCTGGCCGGCAGCCCCGAACGGATCTCCCTGCGTTTCGACCCGGTCATTTCCTGGGAGGAGAGGGGCGGGGTCCATACCAACCTGCACTATTTCGAGACCCTGGCGCCGGAACTTTCCCGCCGGGAGATAAAGACCGTGCGGATCAGCTTCGCCCAGTGGTACCGCAAGGCCCGGAGGAGAGCGGAAAAGTATGGTGTGACGTACGTCGATCCGGATCCCGGAGAGAAGCTGGAGCAGGCCCGCACCCTGGCCGGGATCGCCCAGGCCCACGGCCTCCAGCTCTTCGCCTGCAGCCAGGATTTCCTGACCGCCGTCCCCGGCATCCGGCCTTCCGCCTGCATCGACGGCCGCCTGCTGCAGGAGCTTCATCCCGGCCAGGCCCCTGTTTCGGTCCGCAAGGACAAGACCCAGAGAAAGGAATGCCGGTGCACGGAATCCGTCGACATCGGGAGCTACGCCCAGTCCTGCCCTCAGAGCTGTCTCTACTGCTACGCCAATCCCGATCTCTGAGGCTTTGTGAGACCTGCCTCCAGCCCGAGAAGATAGCGCTTGAGCTCCAAACCGGCCCCGAATCCGCCCAGGCTGCCGTCTGCGCTTATCACGCGGTGGCAGGGGACCACGATGATCAAAGGATTCCGGTTGAGCGCCTGTCCCACACTCTGGAAGCCGCGCGACCGGAGCTTGGCGGCGACATCCTTGTATGAGGCCGTCTCCCCGTAGGCAATGGAGCGGGCCGCCTCCCAGACGCGCTGCTGATAGGGAGTCCCCAGAGAAAAATCCAGGGTGAGTGAATTGAAATCTTCCCCTTTCCCGTCGAAATAGCGGTCAAAAAGGCGCTTCTCCCGGGAGAACACGTCGCCCTTATGTTCGAAGGCCATGCCGTTGAGGCGGAGCGGTTTGAGGGCCTTTTCGATCTCGCCGGGAGTCATCAGATAGTGGGCCAGGACCAGGCCCTTCCCGCTCTTTACGAAGAGGAGCTTCCCCTGGGGAAAATCATAGGTGGTAAAGAACATGACGCCGCTCAGATCCCGATGGAGAGGCGCTCGGCCAGGGCAGCGGGCAGCCCGGCGTCCAGGATCCTCTTCTGGGTGTCTTCGATGTCGTACTCGACCCGGAATAAGCTGATCTTCCGGGCCTCCGAGTCATAGATGGCGCACGCGGCCCGGGTGTTGCGGTCGCGGGGCTGTCCCACAGAGCCTGGGTTTATGAGGTAGCGCGTGTCCTTCCCGAGCTTGATCTCGTTGGCATTGCCGGTCAGGAAGGTCCCTTCCACGATGTGGTCGTTGTCCGTGTAGATAAAGGGAAAGTGCGTGTGCCCGAAAAAGGTGACCTGGGTTTCGATGTGCAGGAAGGCCTCGGCCGCGTCGAACTCGCCGAAGATGTAATAGTCTTCATCGAAGGGGGCCCCGTGGCATATGGTGATGTGCTCGTGGATGATCTCGGGTCCCTTCGGGAGCTGGTTGAGATATTTCAGGTTCTCCTTGGTGAGGTGCTCCCGGGTCCAGTGTATGGCCGCGGCAGCGATGGGGTTGAAGGTCTGGACGGACTCCAGATCGCAGCAGACCGCCTTGTCATGGTTGCCCCGGATCATGTTGATCGGCTTCAGCGTGCGGAGGTGGTCGATGACCTCGTTGGGGGAGGCCCCGTATCCGACTATGTCTCCCAGGAACAGGTAGTGATCGATCTTGCGCCGCTTGGCGAATCGGAGCAGGGCCAGGAATGCCTGCAGGTTGCTGTGGATGTCTGTGAAGATGAAGTAGCGCATCAGTTTGTCTTTTTGCCCGTGTCCTTAAGACCCTGAAAAAGCCTGTGGGCCCGGTATGAGCTCCGGACCAGAGGCCCGGCCTCGACTTCGGAAAACCCCATACCCACCGCTGCGGTCTTCATGTGCTCGAATTCATCGGGCGTATAGTATCTTACTACGTGTGGATTGTTTTTGGTAGCTTTTAGATACTGTCCGATGGTTAAAAGTTGGCAGCCCGTGTCTTGCAGGTCCTGCAGGGTGCGGAGGATGTTGTCCCGTGTCTCGCCCAGTCCCAGCATGAGGCCCGATTTTGTGACAGCCCCGGCCCGCCCGGCCCGTTCGAGGACCTGGAGCGAGCGCCGGTAGTTGCCCTGCGGGCGGTTTATGAGCGGGTAGAGGGCCTCGGGTACCTCGAGGTTGTGGTTCAGCACATCGGGGCCCGCCTCCAGGACCGTGGCCAGGGCTCCCGCGTCACCCATGAAATCCGGTATGAGGACCTCGACCTTGGTTTCGGGACGGGTTTCCCGGATGGCCTGGATCACAGCCGCGAAATGGGAGGCGCCCCCGTCGGGGAGGTCGTCGCGCGTAACAGACGTGATGACCGCGTAGCGGAGACCCATGGCCTCCACGGATTCGGCCACCCTGGCCGCCTCGTCTCCTATGTCGGGAACGGGCGTGCCGTGTTTCACGGCGCAGAACGAGCAGTCGCGCGTGCACACGTCCCCCAGGATCAGGAAGGTCGCGGTCCTGTTGGACCAGCACTCCGAGATATTGGGGCACCGGGCGCTCTGGCAGATGGTGTTCAGGTTAAACTCGCGCACCAGCGAGGAGACGTAGAAGAAGTTTTTGTGCGTGGGGAGCTTGACCTTGAGCCAGGGAGGTTTCTTCGGTGTAGGATCTTTCAGAAGTGTAGCCACGTTACCCAAGAAGATCTATGGTCTGGGGATGCTGACGGCTTAATAATGGTCGAAATATTTTTCTCTACGGAGGCGCCTTCTCATACGTTTACGAGCCAGGGCGTCTTTCAGGCGGCGCTTCTCACCGGGCTTGAAATACACGGAGTGCTTCTTGATCTCTTTGATGATGGCTTCCTGCTGGACCTTCCGTTTGAACCGCTTCAGCGCTTGTTCGATAGGCTCGCCTTCGTCGACAACGACATATGCCACTAAAAATCACCTCCCGTAGAGTGAGTATCCGCATTTATAGCCGATTTGCGTCTTCATGTCAACCATCATATAATCGGAAACATGAAAAAATTACTGGCGTTGTCTGTTCTGTTCTGTCTCTTAGGCTCCGGTCAGGCCCTGCTCGGCCAGACAGAAGAGCTTTTCGATGAGGATCTGCTCAAGGCTTTTCAATACCGGGAGCTGGGGCCGGCCTGCCAGGGCGGACGGATCCTGCGCATCGAGGTGCCCTCTCAGGAGCCCTACACCTTCTATGTGGTGACGGCCAGCGGGGGATTGTGGAAGACCGTGAACAACGGCACGACCTTCGAGGCCCTCTTCCAACATGAGAACACGATCACCATCGGCGACATGGCCATCGCTCCCTCCGATCCCAATATCCTGTACGTGGGGACCGGCACACCCGCCTCCGGGCGCATCACCCTGCGGGGAGACGGAGTGTACAAGTCCACGGACGCCGGCAAGACCTGGACACACATCGGCCTGGCAAAGACCATACACATCGGCCGCATAGCGGTCCATCCTGAGAATCCGGACATCGTGTATGTCGCGGCCCTGGGATACCATTTTACCTTCAATCCCGATCGGGGGCTCTACAAGTCCGTGGACGGCGGCCAAACCTGGGACCGGATCCATTTTATAAGCGATAAAGTCGGGTTCGTGGAGGTGGTCCTCGATCCCAAGGACCCGGACACGGTCTACACCGCGTCCTATGACAAGCACCGCCTCCCCTGGCACTTCTGGGAATCCGGGCCCGAGACCGCCATCTACAAATCCACAGACGCGGGGGAGACCTGGACCAGGCTCACCTCGGGGCTGCCTGCTGGAAACCTCGGACGGATCGGCCTCGCGGTCTATCCCCAGGACACCAACATCCTCTACGCCTCGATCGAGAACGGCAACAAGCGCCCGCCCACAGAGACCGAGGCGGCCCAGGACCGCCGCCGCGGCCGGGAGCCTCAGGAGCGCAGCCTGGGTCGCCAGATCTACCGGTCGGATGACGCCGGCCAGACCTGGCGCAAGATGAACCAGGACAAACACGTCATCTCGGGCGGCAAGTGGTACGGCATCATCTACATCGATCCCAACGATCCGGACGTGATCTATGCGCCCAGCGTGCCCCTGCTGCGGTCTGAGGACGGCGGCAAGACCTGGGGCCGGGCAGGCCTCACCAACATCGCGCCCCGGATCCATGTGGATCACCACGCCATCTGGATCGACCCGGAAAACTCCCACCATGTGCTGCTTGGGAACGATGGCGGGCTGGCCGTGACCTGGGACTACGGCAAGACCTGGGACTTCTTCGAGAACCTGCCCATCGCCCAGTACTATGCCGTGGGTGTGGACATGGAGGAGCCCTACAACATCTACGGCGGCCTCCAGGACAATGGCTCCGTTAAGATCCCCTCCAACAGCATCTACGGCTCCATCACCCGCGCCGACTTCACCTCGGTGGGCGGCGGCGACGGCATGTTCAACCTGGTCGACCCCCACGACAGCCGCTGGCTCTACAACGAGTCCCAGATGGGGGCCATCATGCGCACGGACCAGAAAACGGGCGAGCGCAGGAGCATCCGCCCGCGGCCCGCAGAGGGCGACCCGCCCTACCGCTTCAACTGGACCACGCCGCTGCTCATCTCCCCCCACAACAGCCATGTCATCTACCTGGGCGCCCAGATGCTGCTGCGGTCCCTGGACCAGGGCGACAACTGGCAGGAGATAAGCCCGGACCTCTCGACCAACGACCCGGAGAAGCTCGAGGGCAACATAGAGCACTGCATGCTCATCACCATCTCCGAATCTCCGCTCCGCGCCGGCATCATATGGGCCGGGACCGACGACGGCAAGCTCCAGCTCACGCGTAACGGAGGCGGCTCCTGGGAGGACCTGACCCCCGCCCTCACCCGGGCCGGCGCCCCTGAAAACTACTACGTGAGCCGCGTCTTCGCATCCAACTTCGCGGCCGGCCGGGCCTATGTGGTTAAGACCGGGTTCCAGTATGACGATTTCCGGCCCTTTATCTTTAAGACCGAGGACTTCGGCAAGACCTGGACCTCCATCTCCTCCAACCTCACGCCCGGGAACGTGCACGTGATCGTGGAAGACCGGATCAATCCCGACCTGCTCTTTGTGGGCAAGGAATTCGATGTGTATGTGAGCATAGACGGCGGCGGGAAGTGGGTGCGCATGAAGAACAACATGGCCACCAACGACGTGTACGACCTGCTCATCCATCCCCGCGAGAACGACCTGGTGGCGGCCACCCACGGCCGGGGCATCTTCGTGACCGACATAACCCCCCTCCAGGAGATGGACACCGAGATGCTGCAGCAGGACGTCCACCTGTTCAAGGTCGAGCCCAAAATCCAATGGCGGTACCGGAGCGGAAAACGAATAGAGGGCGACCGCCAGTTCATAGTTCCCAACGAGCCCAACGGCCTGGTCATAAACTACTACCTGAAGACCAAGACAGATGCCAAGGTGAGCATCGTGATCTCCGATCCCTACGGGAACGAGATCGGCACCATAAAGGGCAAGGGCGAGGCCGGCCTCAACCAGGTGGTCTGGCCCATGCGGCGTAAACGCACACCCGAGGAGCAGGAGGCGCAGCAGTCGAGCCGTTTTCGCCGGATGCGGGCCCCTTTGGTGGAGCCGGGAGAGTTTGTGGTGACCCTCGAGGTGGGCGAGCAGAAGTTCACGCAGAGGGGGCTCGTACGGCCTATGCCGCACAGTCACCGCTGAGCAGGCGCGAAACTTAAGGC
>JAUXEH010000219.1 GCA_030620655.1 Candidatus Aminicenantota bacterium
TCCAGCCATGTGCTGCCGGAGATCGAGGCCATGACCAACTCCATCATCCTCATCCACCAAGGCAAGATCTTTGCCCAGGGCGACATCCACTACATCCGGGACCTGATAGAGACCCACCCCCACATCATCTCCGTGAAGTGCAGCGACTGCCGCGGCCTGGCCTCACACATCATCACGGAGGAGTATGTGATCAAGGTTGATTTCGGAGCCGGGGAGGACGAGCTGCTGGTGGAGACCAGCAATCGAGACAAGTTCTTCGGCCGCCTTCCCGAGATCATTGTCCAGAACGGGATCGAGGTGGACGAGATAACTTCGCCGGACGACAACCTACAGGCCGTGTTCGACTACCTGATCGGGAAATAAACAATGGAGGAGAAACCAGCAAGCATGAAGGGTTGGGCCTATTTTTTTCGCTCTTTCAAGGACGTGTTCGGGTTTTTCTTCGCCCTGGGAAAACGCGCCCGCAAGACCAAGGTCTTCTATCTGATCAGTTTTCTGCCGGTGGTTATCGCGTTCGTCATCAAATTTTATCAGATTTTTTCCGGTCAGGACCGCTTCGAGGGCATCTACATCTTCACCAACATCATCATGGTTTTCTACCTGCAGTTCCTGATACTGATCCTGGCTCTGTTTTTCGGGACCTCGGTGGTCTCGGAGGAACTGGAGGGGAAGACCCTCACGTATCTCACCACGCGTCCGCTGCCTAAATCGGCCCTGATCCTGGGGAAATACGCGGCCTACACTCTGCTGGCCGTCCTGATGACCGCGGGCAGTGTCGTGATCGCGTTCCTGGTCCTGAACGTGAAGGACCTCCTGGATTTCTCGCTCTACAAACTGCTGTTCAAGGACCTGGCGGTCCTAGCCCTGGGCGTGATGTGCTACACCGCGTTTTTCACCTTTATCGGGACCTTCATGAAACGCTCCATCATGTTCGGCCTGATCTTCAGCTTCGGTTGGGAGAATGTCATCCAGTACTTCCCCGGGTCCACGCAGCGTTTCGCCATCGCCCATTACCTCAAATCTCTGCTGCCCACTTCGACCCCGGGCCGGTTTTCCTTCCTGCTGTTCAGGCTGGAACCGACGTCACCGGCCATGGCGGTCTTCATGCTGCTGCTCCTCACCGCCTTTTTCCTGGCACTCGCCTGCCTCGTCTTCTCCTTAAAAGAATACATCCTCGACGAATAACGTGATTATTTCTCTTCTTTCTCCTGGGTCGGCAGTTCTGCCTTGAGTTTCTGCAGAACCTCGTCAGGAATGCTGGCGTCGATCATGACGTGGTCGGCAGCGTGGCTGACCGTAACGGAATTCAAGAGATCGTTCAGCTCGGGCTTATCCGGGGGGATCATCATGGCGCCCATGGCCTTGAGGCCGTTCAGCATGTCGGCGATCTGTTTGTTGGCATCGGGATCATTGCCTTCCGCCTTGATCTTGACGATCACCATGGCGTTCTTGTGATCGAAATTCAGGACCAGGGCATTCATGTTTTGCAGCGGCTTGAGCTGGGGGTTTCCCTCCGCTGCCTTGGCCATGTCCTCCTTGGGGACCAGCATGGCACCCCAGAATATGGTGCCCTTGTCGGCGCGGTCCAGTACACCGGCCAAGGCTTCGTTCTTGAACACGTTGTCCTTGGTCTTCTGCATGACATCGATGCAGCTCTGGACGCTTCCGCTGTTTCCGATCACCACGTTGGAGGCATCCAGGAAAGCGAAGAAGACCTCGTCATCATCCGCCTCTGCCGAATAAACGGTGATGCCGTTGTAATCCTCGGTCGCGATCTCGCCCTCGACCTTCTCCTCGATCATGGCCAGCGCCTTGTCCTTGTCGTAACGCAGGTTGACCACGGCCGCTCCCTCCTGCTTGCCGCCCAGGCCGCCGGAAAGAAGGCCCACGGCGACGTAGAAGATGTCTTCCTCGGGGTTGATGCCGGATGCTTCCACGAATTTCATATATTCTTCGTAGTTATCATCTTCCTTGATCATCTTGTTCGCCAAATCCGTCTGCATGGCGCGGTGGATGTCGACGAAAAACACGCCCTGCGACTCTACCGGCAGGAGCTTGAGGATGTCTTCCGGCTTGGCGGATCCTGCCTTGGCCGTTTCCTGAGTGCCGCAGGCAATGGTCCCGATTAAGATGAGTCCCAGAACCAAGCTAAGCATAGTCGTTCTTTTCATGGGTCGTATCTCCTGTTGATTCCTACGGAATCTCCCTGATTTTGTTCCTACCGACTATAACAAAAAACTTTGCGGAGGGGCAATGCTTTTTTTTTATCCGGTTAAGGCTACTGCAAAAAACGGAACAGGTACATCTGGCTGGAGTAGAGCCAGCAGCGGATCCAGACCAGGGAAAAAACTAACAGCTGGAGCAGCAGGAAGGCCGAAAACACCCCGAGAGACCCGGTCTGAGGGATCAGGGATCGGAGCAGGACATACCCGACCGTGACACAGGCCTGAATGAGGAACAGGAGCCCGAACAGGCTAAGTGTGGCGCCCGGATGCCTAAAGACGAAGCGAAACCCCTGAAGGACCGCCCGGAGGACATTGTGCCGGTCTTGGACCACGGTGGCGATACGGGCGTAATCGAAGACCATCTGAAAGAAAAGGAAAACGAACAGGAGGACGCCGCTGACCAGCAGGTTGAGGAAAAAGGGTGTGATTTCCGACACTGCGTGCTCTGCGGTCCGCTCCACCAGGGAATCCAACCAGCCGGAAAGCGGGCCCACACACCCGATGAGGAACATCCATCCCAGGAGCAGGATCCCCAGGAATCGAACAGCGTACGTCACCGTTTCCTTCAGCAGGTCTTTCAGGAAGAAGCGCTCCTTTTCGGCAGAATAGATGTACAGGACCCCTCCGGAGAGGAGCGAGCGCAGGATCAGGTACAGGAATCCCACGGCCAGCAGCAGCGGCGGCAGGCCAAGGAACCCGCCCCGCAGGAGGCTCTCCAGGTTGAGAAGCGGCCCCCCCCTGCCGGTCAGGGCCGGGGTGAAGGTGCCGGCCAGGCCCCGGTCCCGGAATTCTTCCCACCACAGGTAGTCGAATCCCTGTGCCATGCGCTCTCCCACAAGGCTCGAGCCGAACGAGTCGTCAAGGGAGTGGAAAAGGGGGACGGCCAGGAGAAGGGACAGCAGCAGATTCAAGGCATAGAGGGCGAGGATCATCTTGGGGAGGGAAGCCGACTGTCTGAATCCCTTGGTGAAGTTGAGGAGAGCTTTCATATGCGTTCTACCGAAGCGTCAGCCTCCCACCAGAGTAAAAAACTCCAGGGCATGCTGCAGCCAGTGCAGCCATATGGCGGTCCATTTCCAGGGTGCCAGCCGATCCGGTTTGAGCGTCAGGCTGTTGTTGGTGCGGTCTATGTCCAGGGCATAGATGAAATCCGGATCCACCTCCGCCCGGGTGATCCGGGACGGTGTGCGGTATTTAAGCTTTTTCCAGCGATACTGCCCGTCCCAGTCCTCTGTGACGGTGCGGCCGTCGTCGAAGAAGATCTGGATCCGGACCGGCACCCTGACCTCTCCCAACCTTCGCACCAGGACCTCGGATTCATACTCCGGGGAATTTTGGACCCGGTCTTCCTGGCCGTCCCGGTAGGCCATCCCGAAGAGGCCCTGCTGGGGTGGGAGGGCCCGGTTGGTGATCCCTCCCAGGGCATAGTCCAGCTTCCCGGAACCGTAAACAATCTGATCCAGGAACCAGCCCATGTCCTCTCCCGAGAATTTCGACACCACATCAAAGAAGTCCTGCGGTCGGGGGTGTTTCCACCACCAGCGGGTGGAATAGGCCTTTATCATGGGATCGAACACCTCTTTCCCCAAGAAGCGCCGGAGGGTGAGCATCAGGAGCTGGCCCTTGGCATAGGCGTTGGCCCCGTAGGAGCCCCTGTCCATATACTGCCAGGAGAAGCGCTGCATGTCGTCCCGGTCGGAGGTCAGGCGGTGTCTGGAGATCCCCCCGGATTCGATGGGGATGTGCACCCGGGGGAAGGTGACCGGTATGCCGAAAAAACGGCGCGAATAGACCGGTTCCCCGTATGCGGCATGGTAGATGGCCGTATCCAGATACGAGGTCATGCCTTCGTCCATCCAGGCGTTTTCGAACTCGTTGGTCCCCAGCAGCCCGTAGAAGTAGCCGTGCCCGAACTCGTGGATGGTCACGCCTTCCGGACTCGGGACCCCCTCAGGGCTGAGGAAATAGGCGCCGCCGGTGAAGAAGGTGGGATATTCCATCCCGCCCGAGCGGCTGTTGTAGGCCGGATCCACACACGTGGCCGTCGAGTAGGGATAATCCCCGAACCAGAGGCTGGCGTATTTTATGGCGTTTTTAGCCGCGGCCATATAGCGGTCCTTCAGGCCGCGGTGGTAGGGCTGCAGCAGCAGGGTGATCCCGGTCGATTTCCCCGGAGCAAATGCGTATTCTTCCGAGAAACGCAGCAGGTCGGGCGAGGCGACCCAGGCGAAATCGTGGACGCTGTGCTGGTAGAAGTGATGGGTGGTCGTGCCGTCTCCATTCTCCTGTTCCTCGCGGTGTTCGCCGGTGGCTCCGATAATGAAAGTGGAGGGGAGTGTGATCTTGACGTTATAGGTGCCGTAGTCGGCGAAAAATTCGGAGGAGCTGTGGAACTGGTGGCAGTTCCAGACCCCGTCCTGGAAGACACCCAGCTTGGGGAACCACTGGGCGATGAAGTAATAGTCCCTGGTGACACCGGTCCGGGAGATGGGCTTCGGCACCTGGGAGGCGAACGAGATCACCAGGTCGAGGGACTGGCCCGGTGCCACGGGTTGGGGAAGGCGGACCGAGAAGACCGTCTGGTCGAAGGGGTTCCCATCGTCGGGCTGGCGGAACCGGAAGCGCGAAGTGAGGTCATAGGCTTCGAAGTCCTGACTCTCGATGATCCGTATCGAGTTCACGCGGCAGTAACCCCAATCCTCGGGCCCGAAGCCGGTGACACCCCCTCCTCGCCGTGCGCGTTCCTGGAGGAACGTGCTGCGGTTGTTCTGGAAGGCGTTCCAGTAGAGGTGGAACCAGAGTTCGGTGGCCGGACTTTCAGAGGTATTGGTCCAGGTCACCCACTCTTTGCCGGTGATGGAATTCCGTTCCGTATCCAGGGTCACATCCATGAAATAATTGGCGACCTGGGGGCAGAAGGTGTCCTGGGCCGGGATGAAATTGGGGGCGACCAGGCTGAACGTCGTAAGAATAACCAAGGCCTTGAGGGACAAAACAGCTCCTTTCTTTTTCTCATCTTAAAAGAGACGGTGGTTTTTTACAACCTCATAATGATTACTAATGATTCACATCGCTTTTAAAAAGGGGCAGATTGTAATATACATGTAGAAAAATAGGTCGGCTCGATAGGGCTCGTGCCAAAGGAGGTTTTCTCATGCGTAAGGCCACGACAGACAGCCCCTTCAAGCGCCTGATCGAGGGCCGAAAGAGCATACGCCGCTATTCAGACCGCCCGGTGGAGAGGGAGGTCCTGCTCCAATGCCTGGAGGCGGCCCGCCTCGCCCCTTCGGCCGAGAATGCCCA
>JAUXEH010000255.1 GCA_030620655.1 Candidatus Aminicenantota bacterium
CCCAGGAAGAATATCACGCCATCGGGCGCGTTTTCGTGATAGCCGGACACATCGGTATCCCCGAATATCCACTCTGAGATGCGCTTCCATACGGGCAGCACATCCACTCCGTGGGGGGAATACACCACCAGGAGTTCATTATCCTTCCTGGATGCCAGATACTTGCCTATGATCTCGTCGTAATACTGGTAATAGCGCGCGATGACGGTGCTGTATCGGGTCAGCTCTTCCTGATCGATCTCTCCGAATAGCTCCGGAAAGTTGTATTTGTAGAAATATGATTTCGCGCGGTTGAGGCCCGGCAGCAGGAAGGATAGAAGCTGGGGCTGAGCCTGCTCTCTCGCCTCGGCTACGGCGCGCTCCAGCATGATGTCGGAACACAGCGCCTGTTTGACCTTCAGGAATACCTCGTTGCTGTCGAACCGGAGATCTTCGTAGATCCGGTTGAAGAGGGTCTCGGCCTCAGGGGTGATGGCCGGCGGCCCGGGGCTCTGGGTCCATCCCCGTTCCAGGAAGGGCGTGCCGTTGGCACGGAATATGTCCCAGATATCCTTGACATACTTGGGCGGAGGCGCCTCCTGCTCGGTCAGCAGCCTGATGCGGGTGAGCTGTTTGAAGAAGAGGTAGCGGGGCACCACCTCGTACGTCTGTTTCAGATTCAAGTACGAATACTGCCAGGACGAGAGGCGGCGGTGCTGGGAGGGAAGTTTGCCGGTATTGAACGATGTGTCGAGCACCAGCATCTCATTGGGCGTGAAATTTCTCAGCGTCCCCCAACTGCCGTCTTCGATCAGGAAATTGAAGTTAGGGAGATTGCCCTCTGTGATGAACGTGATGAGGAGATCGATGCTCATGCCTTCCATCCCGATGATGGTCAGCCTTTTATCGACCGGTATGGGGCTGAGGGCGGCCAGGGTCTGGGGCTTCGAGGGCTCAGGAAACTTGGTCCTGAGGCTCACGACATAGGCCATACCCAGCCCGAAGAGGACAAAATAGAGGACGTAAAAGACGATTCGTTTCCTGTCGCCCAGGCCTGAGATGATGACCAGCAGCCCGAGGACCGCCATGAAGGCCAGCGTGACCAGCTGCCCGTTCAACTGGGTATGGACTTCCGGGGAAAAAAGAGAGGCGAAGTGCTGGAAATTCTGCCGCATAGAGAAAAAGGCGAGGATGTTGACCAGCGTAAAGCCCAGGATCAGGAAACTGGGAGAGACCGCCGCGATCTTGAAGGACCGCCCGGCAAAAAACTGGACGGTGAAAAACGCGATGATGCCCACCAGGGCGACGGCCAGGCCGTACACAATTATCAGATACAGGGACAACTGGAGATAGGGCAGGATGTGGAAAGAAAGGTTGATATTCAGGTCAAAGACCAAGAGCGCGACCAGGGAGCTGAAAAACAGCCCGGTGAGCAGGGAATTGACCAGGACCTTGAGGAACTTCATCAGGAGAAAACTATCATGAAACCGCTGGTGTCTTCAAGTACCGGCCCGAACTATTCCTAAAAAACGTCGATGTTGACCCCCAGGGAACTATGACATAACATAAACCTGAGCTGTTCTCAAAAAAAATGAAACGACCGGTCATAGCGCTTCTGACAGATTTCGGGGGGGATGATTTCTTTGTGGCGTCCATGAAGGGGGTCATCCTCGGGATCAATCCCGAAGTGAGCCTGGTCGATATCGCTCACCGCGTCCCGTCCTTCGGTGTGGAGGCGGCCGCCTTTCGGTTGTGGGCCTCCTACCGGTTTTTCCCAGAGGGGACCGTCTTTGTGGTGGTCGTGGATCCGGGTGTGGGGAGCCAAAGAGAGGTCCTGCTGGCTGCAACCCAGGGCAACTACTTTTTCATCGCACCCGACAACGGGGTGCTGACCCGTGTGCTCAGGGACGATCCGCCCCGGACGGTGAGGCATCTCCAGGAAAAGAGCTATTTTCTTCTGGAGGTGAGCCGCACCTTCGAAGGCCGTGACCGCATGGCGCCGGTCGCGGCTCAGCTGACGCTCGGGATTCCCTGCGACAAATTCGGTCCCGAATGCGTCACTTATAAGGAGCTGGATCTGCCCGAGGCACACCTTAGGGCGGGCCGGATCTCCGGTGCTGTGGCCTACATCGACAAGTTTGGAAACGCCATCACCAACATACCGGCCCGTCTGCTGGAGGCCGTGGCGGCTGACCGGAAGGAAGACTTGAGGTGCAGGATCGGTGACCTTGCGATCCCTTTCCGGGAAAGCTACTCTGCAGGGAAAAAGGGACGATCCCTCTTCTTGATCGGCAGCCTGGGGCTCCTGGAGGTGGCGGTTCGTGAAGGTTCTGCCGCCGAGGAGTTGGGCCTGAAGGTGGGCGAATCCGTGCTGGTGGCTGCCAAGAAAAATGATGAAGAACGCTGATATGGAAGACCTGACCGGCACCATAGAGTCCATCGTGTTCTACAGCCCCGACACCGGGTACACCGTGTGCCGGCTTTCCCGGGAAGACGGCGAACAGGTGACCATCATCGGCAGCTTCCCGCCGCTTTCGCCGGGGGAGGTGCTCAAGGTCAGCGGCACATGGGAGATGAATCCGCGCTTCGGGCGCCAACTGCGGGTGGAACACTTCTCGCCGGTCCTGCCCTCATCCGAGAAGGGGATCGAAAAATTCCTCTCCTCGGGGCTGATACTGGGGATAGGGCCGGTGCTGGCCCGCCGGATCGTCAAGAAGTTCGGGCCGGACACGATCGATATCCTCTCGACCGATCCTGACAAGCTCAGGAAGGTCGAGGGGCTGGGGCAGGTCAAGCTGCGTGAGATCAAGAAATCCTGGGCCGAACACGAGGATATCCGGGAGCTGATCATCTTCCTGCAGGAGCACAACATATCCACCACCCTGGCCACCAAGATCTACCAGCAGTACGGGAAAAACTCGTTCCATGTCCTCAAGACCAACCCCTATCAGGCCTGCCATGACATCTGGGGGATCGGATTCAGGACCGCCGACCAGATCGCTCTCAAGCTGGGGATGAGCCCCACGGCACCGGAGAGGGTCAAGGCCTACATCGTCTATCTCCTGGAGAAGGACAACGAGCAGGGGCATGTCTTTACGCTGGAAAGCGACCTGAGCCAGGCGTGCTGCGGTGAGCTCGAGGTGTCTCAGGAGCGAGCTGCGGAAGCGCTCGCGGCCTTGATCTCGGAAAAGCTGGTCGTCACTGAGGACACGCCCGCGGGCAGGGCCGTGTACCTGCCGTTCTACCAGAAGGCCGAAGACGATGTGGCGCATTATCTCGAGAAGTTGGTTTCCTTTTCCGGTGAGGCTCCCGATTTCGATGTGGATGAGGCCATAGGCGAGGTGGAGAAGGGCATGGGGATCCGGTTCTCACCGCTCCAGAAGCAGGCGATCCGGGAAAGTATCCATACCAACATCCTGGTGATCACCGGCGGCCCCGGGACCGGGAAGACCACCATCATCAAGGCGGTGGTGGACATCTTCGGGCGCTGGGAGCGGGCCGTGCTGCTGGCCGCGCCCACGGGTCGGGCGGCCAAGCGGATGTCCGAGGCCACGGGGAAAGAGGCCAAGACCCTCCACCGCACCCTGGAATTCATACCCAAACTGGGGAAATTCCGGCGGGACGAAGGCTATCCCCTGAAAGCAGATGCCCTGATCATCGACGAGTTCTCGATGGTGGACCTGCCCCTCATGTATCACCTGCTGAAGGCCGTGCCGCGCTGGATGCGGCTCATCCTGGTGGGGGACAAGGACCAGCTGCCCTCGGTGGGACCAGGCACGCTCCTGCGCGACATCATCGAGTCGGGCAGGGTCCCGGTGGTCCGCCTGGACGAGATCTTCCGGCAGGAGAGGGAGAGCCTCATCGTGCTCAACGCACACCATGTCAACCATGGCCAGAAACTGGTGTTCCCTGAGAAGGGAGACCGGGACGCGGATTTCTATTTCATGTACAAGGAAGACGCGGAGGAAGCGTTCCAGACAATCATGAGCCTCTGCTCCTCGCGCATCCCTCAGAAGTTGAAGCTGGACCCCTTGTCTCCCCAGATCCAGGTCATAAGCCCCATGTACAGGGGGCTGGTGGGCGTGGACAACCTGAACCGGGAGCTGCAGAAGAAGCTCAATCCTCTGAGCGACGGCCTGCAGGTCGGGAACCGGGAGTTCCGGCTGCGGGACAAGGTCATGCAGATCCGGAACAACTATGACAAGGATGTGTACAACGGCGACATCGGCTCGATCAAGGATTTCGATAAGAAGTTATTTACGGTCGTGGTGGATTTTGCCGGCCGCTCTGTGGCCTACGCGCGGGAGGCCATGAACGAGCTGGTGCACGCCTATGCCATCTCGGTGCACAAGTCGCAGGGGAGCGAGTACCAGGCCGTGGTGATCCCGCTCATGACCCAGCATTACATCATGCTCCAGCGCAACCTGTTCTACACGGCGCTGACGCGGGCCAAGAAGCTGAGCTGTGTGGTGGGAAGCTACAAGGCGCTGCACATCGCCATCCAGAACGACAAGCCCGTCCAGCGCAACGGCCTCTTGAAGCAGAAGCTCATGTCCGCCCTTGCGCAGCCACGCCCCTGACCGTCATTGCGAGGCCAGGCCCTTGATTGTCATTGCGAGGCAAAACTGTCATTGCGAGGCGCGGAGCGCCGAAGCAATCTCAAAGTGTTTCTCACTAATCATCATGAGATTGCTTCGCTCTTCGCTCGCAATGACTCATGGTCAATCCATCAACATAATCACGACCCTGTCCAGCGCCCCCTTGAAGGGGAAAGGACCGATGTAGAGCTTCGACACCTGGGTGCCCGTGTCGCGGCCGACGTCGAACGTCTCGGCCAATGAATACGTGCTGATGTGCATCCGGGGCA
>JAUXEH010000013.1 GCA_030620655.1 Candidatus Aminicenantota bacterium
CAGGAGATGCAGGACCGGCCCTTCTTAGCTTACCTGTCTTTCTATTCGGTCCACACGCCGCTCATGGCCAGGGACGATCTGGAGGAGAAGTACCGGGACAAGGCCGAAAGGCTGGGCGTCACGGAGGAAACCTGGGGCAGAGAGGGGGAGCGGAAGGTGCGCATCATCCAGAACCACGCGGTGTACGCGGGCATGGTGGAGGCCATGGATCAGGCGGTGGGCAAGGTGCTGGACAAGCTCCGGGAGCTCGAACTGGAAGGGGATACTGTGGTTTTCCTGATGTCGGACAACGGAGGGCTCTCGACCTCCGAAGGCCATCCCACCTCGAACCTGCCCCTGCGGGCCGGGAAGGGGTGGCTGTACGAAGGCGGCATCCGTGAGCCCATGATCGTCCGCTGGCCCGGCGTGGCGGAGCAGGGACGCGTCTGTGATGAGACCGTGGTCAGCACGGATTTCTATCCCACCATCCTGGAGATGGCCGGACTCGCGCAGCGGCCCGGACAGCACCTGGATGGCGTGAGCCTGGTGCCGCTCCTTAGAGGCGGCCCTGAGCTGCCCCGGCGCCTGATCTACTGGCACTATCCTCATTACGGCAACCAGGGAGGGACCCCGGGGTCGGCCCTCCGCCTGGGTGACCTAAAATTGATCCGGTTCTATGAAGACGAAAGCCTCGAACTCTACGATATCAAAAAGGACCTGGGGGAGAATCATGACCTCGCGGCTGAGTACCCGGAAAAGGCCGAGGAGATGAAAAAACTGCTGGATGACTGGCTGGAGGAAATCGGAGCAGGGATGCCCGCACCTAATCTCGCTTTGAAGGAAAAGGAGGAGACATGAGATATGCCCTTATAACGGGATTAGTCCTGGGGCTGGCTTTAAGCCTGGGGGGTTGTGCGGGGGGAGAAAGAAAGAGCGGAAGGGAGGAGACCATCATGTCCACAGAGTCTGAACGGATCGGGGAAAGGAGCCTGAGGCCGTTAGCCATGCAGCCGCTTCCGCTGGGGAGCATCCGGCCGGCGGGCTGGCTGAAGGGCCAGCTCCGTTTGCAGGCGGACGGGCTGAGCGGCCATCTGGATCAGTTCTGGCCTGACATCAAGGACAGCGCCTGGTTCGGAGGGGATGCGGATGCCTGGGAGCGGGCGCCCTACTGGTTGGACGGCGTGGTACCCCTGGCATTCCTCTTAAACGATGCCGACCTCAAGGCCCGGGTCATGGAATACATGGACGCTATACTCAAGGCACAGGATGAATCGGGCCGGATTTCGCCCGGGGAAGACACGGGGCGCTATGACCTGTGGGGCGTGTTCCTGGTCCTCAAACCCCTGATCCAGTACCATGAGGCCACCGGAGACAAACGGGTGCCGGAAGCTGTGGAGCGCTGCCTGCGCTGGGTGGAGGGCCACATCGATGCCCGGCCGCTCTTCAATTGGGGGAAGTATCGCTGGTTCGAATCCCTGATAGCCATATACTGGATGTACGAACAGACCGGGGAGGATTGGCTCCTGGACCTCGCGGTCAAACTGCATGCCCAAGGCTTCAATTGGATCGATTTTTTCCGGCGCTGGCCCCTCAAACAGCCCACGCCCAAGGGCAAATGGACCTACATGGGGCATGTCGTCAACAACGCCATGGCGGTCAAGGCCCCGGCGCTGTGGTGGCGCCTCAGTGCCGAGGACAGAGATAGGGCCATGGTGAAGGAGATGATACGCCTCCAGGATCAATATCACGGGCAGGTGACCGGGATGTTCACCGGCGACGAGTGTTTCGCCGGGCTGAACCCATCGCAGGGCACCGAACTCTGCGCAGTCATGGAGTACCTCTACTCGCTCGAGATCCTGCTTTCCGTGACCGGGGAAGCGGAATTTGGAGACCGGCTGGAAAAGATCGCCTTCAACGCCCTGCCAGCCACCTTTTCGCCGGATATGTGGTCGCACCAGTACGACCAGCAGGTCAACCAGGTGGAATGCTCCATCAAGGAGGACCGGCTGTGGACCACCAATGGGCCGGATTCCAACATCTACGGGCTGGAGCCGAACTTCGGCTGCTGTACCGCCAACCTCAGCCAAGGCTGGCCCAAGTTCGCGGCACATCTCTGGATGAGAAGCGCGGACGACGGGCTGGCAGCGGCTGCCTATGCCCCCTGTGTGATCAGAACAGCTGTCGCAGGCGTGCCGGTCGAGATCGAGGTGGAGACAGATTATCCCTTCCGGGAGAACATCTCCATACATGTGCGGGTGGAGGAGCCGGTGCGCTTCCCCCTGCATCTCCGCATCCCCGGATGGGCGTTTGAGGCGACTCTCACCCAGGGAGACGAACTCCAGGGGAACCTTGCGGCAGGGACGTTTTTCAGGCTGGACAGGCAGTGGTCCGGGGAAACCCGGCTCACGCTCCGGTTTCCCATGCGTGTTCGGTCATCCCGGCGCTTTCACAACGCCATCGGGCTGGAAAGGGGGCCTCTGGTCTATGCGCTGAAGCTGGGGGAGGAGTGGAAACGAGTCAACGCAGACATGCCGCTTCGGGAGCTGCCGCACGGCGACTGGGAGGTCTATGCCACGACACCATGGAACTATGCCCTGGACCTGAGTGAGGAGACGCTGGACCGGGATGTAGAATTCTTCGAACACACTGTAGGCAACATGCCCTTTTCACCGGACGGGGCACCAGTCTCCGCCCGGGTCAAGGGCGTCCTGCTGGAAAGCTGGAAACTGGTAAACGGTTCGGCCGGAGAGCTTCCCATGAGCCCGGTAAGTGCCGATGGGCCGATAAAGGTGCTCACGCTCATCCCCTATGGGTGCACCAACATCCGGGTGGCGGAGTTTCCCACGCTGCGCTAACGGGAAGACGCGGTGAATAGAAAGGGGCTGGCTGTTTTGGGGTTAGCGGGGCTTTGCTATGTGGGAGGATCCTGCTCAGCCAGCAGAAGCAGGACACTCGTTTAGTCGCATCGGACGAGTAAAAGTGAACAATAAAATGCAGCGCGTCATCCCTGGGGCCGAGGTGTTCCTGGAGGAGCATCTGGGTCTGGTTTCCGGCGCCAAGGCGGGATTGGTCACCAACCAGGCCGGAGTTGACCGACATCTGGATTCACTGGCCGATGTGTTTGCCTCCCATCCCCGGATCGACCTGGTCGCCCTGTTCAGCCCGGAGCACGGGATCCGCGGCAGAGCGCAGGCCGGTGAGTATGTGCCCTTCGAGAACGATCCCGGCACAGGCCTCCCGGTCTTCAGCCTCTACGGTCAGCACCGGGCGGAGACGCCTGATAACGGGTGTCGTCTGGACGACGTCATGCGGACGTTTGACATCCGGGAAGATGGGAAGGCCCCGGAAGCGGAAATGCTCGCAGGCCTGGATGTGCTGGTCTTGGATCTTCAGGACGTGGGAACCCGGGTCTACACCTACTCGGCCACCATGGCCTTTTGTATGCGTGCCTGTGCCCACATGGGGATCCGTTTCGTTGTGCTCGACCGCCCCAACCCGATCAACGGACTGGCCATGGAAGGCCCTGTCCTGGACTATCCGGACTTCAGCTCGTTCGTCGGGCTCTTTCCGATTCCTCTCCGGCACGGGATGACCATGGGGGAACTGGCACGGTTGTACAACGAACGCTTCATGGACGCTGCCACCGACCTCGCGGTGATCCCCATGCGGGGCTGGAGACGTGCCCTGTGGTATGACGAGACCGGGCTCCCCTGGATTGGGCCTTCTCCCAACCTGCCCACACTCGAGGCGGTGACGGTCTACCCCGGTCAGGTGTTCTGGGAGGGGACCAATGTCTCGGAAGGCCGGGGGACGGAAAGGCCGTTCGAGCAGTGCGGCGCCCCCTGGATCGAGGGCCGGGACCTGGCCGAGACGCTCAACACGCAGGGCCTGCCGGGCGTTGAATTCTCTGCCGTCGAGTTCCGCCCGGGTTTCTCGAAATTTGCTGGTCAGGAGTGCTCCGGAATCCGGCTTGGCATCACGGACCGGGAGGGTTTTCGGCCGCTGGCGGTCTTCCTGCATATCGTCGAAGCTGTGATCGAGATGTTTCCTGGGAGTCTACTCTTCCACCGGGAGTACTTCGACCGGATCATGGGGACGGATTCGGTCCGCGAGGCCCTCCGAAACAGGGCCTTGGCAGGAGAGATCGTGCGAGGGTTTGAGTCGGGCTTGGCCGATTTCGAGGACCTCCGCCGGCCCTATCTTCTATACGATTAGAAAGGCCCGAGGCTGACGTTTTAGGTGGTACGCGGGATTGATTTATTATCGAAGCAGGATTATTATTCCCTTAGGAAGGACCACAGAGCGGCCAGCAGGCATTAAAGTCTGGTAGGGGAAAAGAGACAATGAGTCGTTTGATTACGGTCGTGGATGACGAGCCCGACATCCTGGAACTGGTTCGGCTGCACCTCAAGCGGGCGGGCTTTCGGGTAGAGGCGTTTGATAAGGCAGAGCCGTTTCTGGATTTTATCAACGGAACGCGGCCGGACCTGGTCATCCTTGATCTCATGCTGCCCGATGTCGATGGACTGGAGGTATGCAAGTACCTGCGAAAAAAAGAAGAATTCGCTTCCGTCCCAGTCATCATGCTGACCGCCAGGAGGGAAGAGACCGACAGGATCCTGGGGCTGGAACTGGGGGCGGACGACTATGTCACGAAACCCTTTTCCCCACGCGAACTGGTGGCGCGCGTCAAGGCCGTCCTGCGGCGCGGTGTGAGCGAGGAAACATCGGATACGATCCAGGTCGGCGGCCGGCTCAACATCGATCCCGGGAAGCACCAGGTCCTGCTCGACGGCCGGAAGGTCACTCTCACATCCACGGAATTCCGGATCCTGCATCTGCTGGCCTCCAAAAAGGGCTGGGTCTTTTCCCGGGATCGGATCCTGGATTTCCTGTGGGGGCAGGAAAAGGCGGTCCTGGACCGGACCATTGATGTCCACATTAAACACCTCCGGGAGAAGCTGGGGGATGCAGGTCGATTCATCAGAAATGTCCGGGGAGTCGGGTATAAGCTGGAGGAATGAGGCGGGCATGAGAAGATCGCTGTTCTTAAAGATGTTCGGGGGGGTTTGCCTCATAATAGTGATCCTGGTCGCCCTGATCCTCTTTGTCTCGTCTAGGAACATCCGCAGCCATTACCTGGATACACTGGCGCAGAGCCTGGAAAAGCTGGGCGCCTCGCTTAGATCCCAGGTCATGCTCTATCTGGAGCAGGGCCGGGTAGAGGAGCTGGACCGTTGGGCCAAGGACCTGGGGCGGGAGATCGATACCCGGATCACTTTGATAGACCTCGAGGGGATCGTCCTGGCGGACTCGGACGAGGAACCTCGTACCATGGTGAATCACAGGTACCGTCCGGAGATCACCGCCGCCTTCGAAGGCCGGGTAGGCCGGTCACTGCGTTTCAGCAGCACAGTCAAGGCCGACATGCTGTACATCGGGCTGCCCCTGGAAACGGAGGTGGCCGCGGCCCATGTCCTGCGGCTGAGCCTCTATGTGCGGAACATAGACATTCTTTTGTCCGACCTCTCCCGAATCATATGGCTCCTGGGCCTGGTGATGACCGTGGCCGCCCTGGCGGCCGCCTATCTTATCACCCGCTCACTGACCCGGCCCCTGAACGAGATCGGCCGGGTATCGCGCCAGGTGGCCGGGGGTGATTTCTCCGCCAAGCTCTCACTGGTGCGGCGTGATGAGCTGGGGGAGGTGGCCCGCAGTTTCAACTTCATGACGGAGCGGATCCAGACCCTGTTCGATGAACGGAACCGCCAGAAAGAGGAACTGGACAGCATCATCTCGTCCATCGACGAAGGGATCCTGGCCCTGGACAAGGAGGGGAGGATCCTGTTCAGCAACGAGTCATTTCAGAAGCTGGTCGGAACAGAGGATCCGATAGATAAGTATTACTGGGAGATCGTGCGCAAGCAGCGGTTCGACGATCTGATCAAACGGGTCCAGCAGGAGAAGAAGACTCTCTCTCTCGAGATCGAGTTCGGGACGCGTGTCTACCTGTGCAACGCCGTGTACCTGCAAAATCGTAAAGAGGTCGTGGTCACCTTCTACGATATCACACAGATAAAGAATATCGAGATCATGAAAAAGGACTTCGTGGACAGTGTCTCCCACGAGCTGAACACACCCTTGACCGCCATCAAGGGATTTGTCGAGACCTTGGAAGAGGAAGCCGATGAGGCCCAGCGCGGATACCTGGACATAATCAAGCGCAACACCGACCGCCTGATCAACATCGTGCAGGACCTGCTAGCCCTGTCGGAGCTGGAAGAGAAGACGCTTGAGCTTCAGAGAGAGCCCGTGGATATCAGGCGTCTGCTGGAAAACATATTGCAGATCTTCAAGCAGCCGCTGCAAAATAAAAACCTGAAGCTGGAGTTCGTGGCCGATGCTGGGCCTGCGAAGGTCATGGGGGATCCCTTCAAGCTGGAGCAGCTCTTCGTCAACCTCATCGACAACGCCGTCAAGTACACGGAGGAAGGGAAGATAAAAGTCGAAATCCGCAGAGAGGACGGCGTCCTGGTGGTTGATGTAGAGGACAGCGGCATCGGTATCCCTGAAGATCAGCAGAAGCGTATATTCGAACGCTTCTATGTGATCGATAAATCCCGGTCCAAGAAAGTGGGCGGAACCGGCTTGGGCCTGTCTATCGTCAAGCACATCGCCCAGAGCCACGAGGCCGATATCGATGTCATGAGCAAACCCGGCAAAGGCACGACGTTCAGGATCACCTTCCCACCTTACCAACAGTAAGATCCCTCCTGCCCCGTTCCGAAATTAACCAAAATTTAACACAATATTTATTCTTCATTAACATTCCTCCTCCAGAATAGGCTTGTATTTTTTTATGAACCCATAGCAAAAAACTCTAAAAAGGAGGAGAAAAAGAATGAAAAATGTGGGTCTGATTCTAGCCGGCGCCATGATCCTGAGCCTGTTTCCCGCTCTGACTTCCGCCCAGTTCAAGCCCGGATCAGGCGAGATCAAGGGCTACATGATCGGCGAGTATTATTATAATGCGAGCCACCACACAGAGGAGGGGCAGGGGCGTCACGGCTTCTGGTTCCGCCGGATCTACTTCACCTACAACAATAAACTCAGTGACACGGTGAAAATGCGGCTCCGGATGGAGACGGCCTCTCCCGGCCAGTGGGCAACCAGCGCGCTGCTGATTCCCTTTGTGAAGGATGCCTACCTAAGCTGGAAATTTGCCGGCAGCTCGAGTTTAGTTGCAGGTATTCAGAGCCCGCCGAGTTTTGCCCAGGTGGAAGGCATCTGGGGCTATCGCTCGCTGGAAAAGACACCGCTCGACCTGTACAGATGGACCTCGTCGCGCGATTTCGGGATCACCCTGAAAGGCGGAAAGGACATCCTGTACCATATGATGGTCGGCAATGGGTCTTCTAACAAGGGCGAGATCAACGAGGGCAAAAAGGCCTACGGTGCACTGGGTTACAGCACCGGTGGATTTTTTATCGAAGCCATGACCCAGTATGAGAGGGCGAAGACCGGTGACAACGACATCATCGGGCAGGTATTCGGCGCCTACTCCGGAGACTGGGGACGCATCGGCCTCCAGTACGCCCACCGGAGCTACCAGAAAGAAGGATCAGACGAGACGCTGCCCTACAATGTAGCATCCGTTTTCGCCGTGTTCAAGGCCAGTCCCCAGATCGAGCTCATCGCCCGGTGGGACTACAATTTCGGCGACGGCTACCAGCAGAGTTTCTCTGGAAACAAGATCGCTTTTATCCCCTTTGCCCCGAATCACGAGTTCAACTTCATCATCGCTGCTCTTAGCTGGCAGGCTCACAAGAACGTCTGGATCATCCCCAACATCAAGTATGCCACATATTCTGAGAACGACCTGCTGAAAGAAGGTGAAGATTATAAAAAACCCGGCGACGATTTATATACCAACTTAACCTTATGGTTCAAATTCTAAAAGGAGGGATTTAATGGTACTGAAAAAGCTATTAATCGGTTTTATCAGCCTGGGGCTCATCACCGCAGGTGGGGGGATCATCGCCAAGAAGAAGATGCTGCAGATCAAGGGATCGGACACCCTGGTGAACCTGGTCCAGATCCTGGCGGAAGAGTACATGGCCAAGAATCCCGGCACGCCCATCGCCGTGCTGGGCGGCGGGTCCGGGACAGGCATTGCTGCCCTGATCAACGGGACCTGTGACATCGCCAACCACTCCCGCCCCATGAAGGAGAAGGAAATCACCATGGCCAAAGACAAGGGCATCAGCCGCCGCGTCTTCGTGATAGCCGTGGACGGCCTGAGTGTCATCGTCAACCAGGGCAATCCTGTCAGGGAGCTGTCAATGGACAAGATCGGTGCCATATACCGGGGCGAGATCAAGAACTGGAGTGAGGTCGGAGGCCCGAACCAGGCCATCTCCCTGTACGGCCGTCAGTCCAACTCGGGTACCTTCGTGTTCTTTCAGGAGCATGTCCTCAAGAAACAGGACTACTCCCAGAACATGATGCGCATGAACGGCAATGCCCAGATCGTCGAGGGTGTCATGGCTGACAAAGCCGGCATCGGATACGTCGGGGTAGGCTACATCGTCGATCAGAGGACCGGTAAGATCCGTTCCGGCATTAAAGTGCTGAACGTTTCCAAGGAAGCCGGTGGGAAGGCCTTTTCACCTCTGGATAAAGCTGCGGTCGATTCCGGTGACTATCCTGTGGCCCGCCCCTTGTTCCAGACCACCAACGGCATCCCCAAGGGTGCTGTCAAAGCTTTTCTGGAGTTCGAACTCAGCCCCGAAGGACAGAAGATCGTGGAAAGGGAAGGATTTTTCCCGATCGGAGCCGATATCCACGCTGAGAACAAGAAGAACATGAAGTAGATATCGAGGAAATTCAAGCGGAAACAGCTGGGCAGGATGGCCCGCAGGCATCCTGCCCGGCCTTTATTTTAAACAAAATCCGCTGCACTCAGAATCATTCGATGCTAGAAGACTAAAATGAGAAAAACAACCATGCCGGCCAGACTAAAAGAGTCCGCCATCAAAGCATTTTTCTTCACGAACGGCATCTTGGCTGTCATTATCCTGCTCGGTATTTTTGCTTTTTTGTTCATTACAGCGGTTCCCGCTTTCCGAGAGATCAATATTGTGGAATTTTTCACCAGCAAGGACTGGAATCCCACCTCGCCGGTGCAGGAAAAATACGGCATCGTATCCATGATCGCCAGCACCTTCATGGTGACCCTGGGGGCGCTTGTTATCGCTGTGCCGATCGGGATCGGGGTGGCGGCCTATCTTTCCGACGTGGCCCACTGGAAAGTGAGGGAGATCGTCAAACCCGTCGTAGAGATCCTGGCCGGGATCCCCTCGGTTGTGATCGGATTTTTAGGAATTGTCCTGTTCGGACCGGTGATTGCCAAGGTCTTCGGCACCAGCCATGGCTTGAACGCACTGAATGGCTCAATTTTATTGGCTATCATGGCTCTACCCACCATCATCAGCATATCCGAAGATTCCCTCATGGCGGTACCCCGGGCCTACAGTGAAGCCTCGCTGTCACTCGGTGCCAGCCGATGGCAAACGCTTATGCGCGTGAAGATCCCAGCCGCACTTTCCGGGATCATCGCTGGGGTCATGCTGGGTATGGGACGAGCCATCGGAGAGACCATGACTGTACTCATGGCCACCGGCAACGCTCCGGCTTTTCCCAAGGGCCTTTTGCATTCTGTTCGAACGCTGACCGCCACCATTGCCATCGAGCTGGGAGAGGTTCCATATTACACCGCGCATTATTACGCGCTTTTCGCCATCGGCCTGGTCCTCTTTATCATCACTTTTATCGTGAACCTGATCTCAGAACTAGTCCTGCATAGATTCCAGGAAAGAGAACTGTGAAAAAGAAAAAAATATATGAATTCATCGGCTTCATGAGCCTCAGGGTATGCCTGTATCTGGTGATTGCCGTGCTGTTCATCTTCCTGTACGACATTGGGAGCAAGGGGGGAGGGACCCTGAGCTGGGAATTCGTCTCCCAGGCGCCGCGCCGCGGCATGACCGAAGGCGGCATCTTCCCGGCTATTATGGGTACATTCCTGGTGACACTCGTGACCGCCTTCCTGGCCGTGCCCATGGGCATGTTCGCCGCCATATACCTGAACGAATACGCCAAGCAGACGCGAATTACCCGCTTCATCCGGCTGTCCCTCCGGAACCTGTCCGGCGTCCCTTCGATCGTGTATGGGCTCTTCGGGGTCATCCTGTTCGTGAACATCCTGCACTTCGGGACCTCGATCCTCTCGTCCGGATTAACCCTGGGGCTGATGACCCTTCCCTGGACCATCACGGCCAGTGAGGAGGCGCTCAAGACCATTCCCAACTCCTACCGGGAAGGGGCGCTGGCCCTGGGTGCGACCAAGTGGCAGGCCATCCGCACCAATGTGCTTCCCTACGCGCTGCCGGGAATGCTGACAGGGACCGTGCTGGGACTGGCCCGTGCGGCAGGCGAGACAGCCCCCATCATGTTCACGGGTGCGGCCTTCTACCTGCCCATCCTGCCCAGTTCGTTGGGCGACCAGTTCATGGCACTGCCGTATCACCTGTATGTGATGGCCACCCAGCACCACGCAATATCTCAAGTCCGTCCGATTGCGTACGGGACCGCACTGGTGCTCCTCATCCTGATCCTGCTCATGAATCTGTCCGTGGTCCTGGTCCGATACCGATTGAGAAGGGTAAAGAGGGAGTAGATGGTGTCTGAAAACGTCGGCAACAAAATGGAGACCAGAAACCTCGATTTCTATTATGGGTCCAAGCAGGCCCTCAAGAACATCAACTTGGGCTGCCGCGATAAAAAGGTCACGGCCCTGATCGGGCCCTCCGGCTGCGGGAAATCCACCTTCATCCGCACGCTGAACCGCATGAATGATGTGATTCCCACGACTCGAGTGGAGGGGGAGATCACTTTGGACGGAGAGAGCATCCTCGGCCCCAGGGTGGATGTGGTGGGGCTGCGCAAGCTGGTGGGCATGGTCTTCCAGAAGCCCAATCCCTTTCCCAAATCCATCTTCGACAACATCGCCTACGGCCTGCGTATCAACGGGATGCGGCACAACAAGAAGATCGAGGAGATCGTGGAAAAGAGCCTGAAGGAGGCGGCGCTCTGGGAGGAGGCCAAGGACCGCCTCAAGGACAACGCCTTCGGGCTGTCCGGCGGGCAGCAGCAGCGGCTGTGCATCGCCCGCATGCTGGCCGTGGAACCCGAGGTCATCCTGTTCGACGAGCCCTGTTCCGCCATCGACCCCATCGCCACGGCCAAGATCGAGGACCTGATCCACAAGATGCGGGAGCACTACACGGTCGTGATCGTGACGCATAACATGCAGCAGGCCGCGCGGGTTTCCGATTATACGGCTTTCATGATGCTGGGCGAGCTCATCGAGTATGGGGAAACCTCCCAGATCTTTACCAATCCCCAGAACAAACTGACGGAAGATTACATCACCGGCCGTTTCGGTTGATCGTCCGGTCCCTACAGGAGGAGAGAAGACAATGGAAAGACAGTTTGATGAAGAACTGAGGGCCCTAAAGGAAAAACTCCTGCGCATGGCCGCCCTGGCCGAGGAATCCATCACCTATGCTGTATCCGGGCTCAAGGACCGGAACGAAGGGCTGGCGCAGAAGGTCTTCGATATGGAAGAGCAGATCAACCGCCTGGATATAGAGATCGATCAGAAATGCTTCGAGCTGCTTGCCCTTAAACAACCCATGGCCAGAGACCTCAGGCTGATCGTATCCGCCGACCGGATTGGGAGAGAACTGGAACGGATAGGGGACCAGGCGGTCAACATCGCCCAGCGGGCGCTGGAGATCCTGAAGTTCCCGGCCCTCAAGCCCCTGATCGACCTGCCCCGCATGGCCGGGCTGGCCCAGGACATGGTCCGGGACTCCATAACCGCCTTCGTCAACCGCGATGACAACCTGGCCCGCGAGATCTGCAAACGGGATGACGACGTGGATGCCCTTAACAACCAGATCTTCCGAGAGCTCCTCACCTACATGATGCAGGAACCCAGGAACATCGAGCGTGCTGTGGATCTCATCCTGGTGGGGCGGCACCTGGAGCGAGTCGCCGACCACGCCACTAACATCAGCGAGGACGTGATCTATCTCGTCAAAGGTAAGAGCATCAAACACCACTGCGAAACCCGCGACTTCAGCGAGACAGTCACTCGGAAAATCGAGTAGTTCCAAAGAAACGCTCCATCACCGGGCTGACGTTTCAGTTTCCCTGACAGGTATGATATAATCCCGGGTTAATTTTGCGAAGGAGCCGTTCATGCCTGAGATAGAAGCTAAAGGACAAACAATCCAGCTCAATGAAGAGGGTTTCATGCAGAATCCGGAGGAGTGGAGCGAAGACATTGCCCTCGCTTTGGCTAAATCCGAAGAAGGATTGGACTCCCTGACCGCAGAACATTGGTCGGTGATCCGTTACATCCGGGAATACTATGAAGAGAAGAAGCTGGCACCCATGGTGCGCAAGGTGTGTAAGGGCTCGGGGCTCTCTTTGACCAAGATATTCGAGCTCTTTCCCTCCGGCCCGGCCAAAGGTGCGTGCAAGCTGGCAGGCCTGCCCAAACCCGACGGCTGCGTCTAACAGACTGCAAGATGGAAACCGCTCTGGTCATCGGAGTCATCGGTGCTGCCCTTTTCTGCGGTTCTGCTCTGGTTTTCCTGGTCTTAAGCACCCTTTCATTCGGAAAAGGAGACACCTTCGCGGTTTCCCGAGGCGATACGGGTAAAGGGATTCTCTACGCCTTCGGACAGGGCATGATGCCGTGGGAGAAGGAGAGTGCTCGCCGACACCTCATAACCTACACGGCCGGATTTCTGTACCATTTCGGGATCTTCGCGGCGCTGTTCTGGCTTATTCTCCAGCTCACATCCCTGAATGCAGGGGGATTCGTAATAAACCTACTCCGAATGTTTACGGGGGCCGGGCTCCTTGCGGGATTGGGGCTGTTCCTGAAGCGCTGCCTGCAGCCCATGATGCGTAGCATAAGCTGTCCTGATGACTACATCGCTAATCTGCTGGTCGATGTTTTTATGGGAGCGGCGCTCGCCAGTATGTTTTTTCACGGCCTCAAAGCGCCTTTGTACGCTGTAGCCATATTGCTTTTTCTCTATATCCCTCTTGGCAAGATCCGGCACTGTATTTTCTTTTTTTACAGCCGGATTCTGTTCGGACGTTTTTTCGGCAAGCGGGGTGTTTTCCCGCGCACGAATGATCCCTATCGCCAGGCGTGACCATGCCGCAGTCAGAAAAACCCGAGACGACGTTTGAAGACAGGGTGAAGTCCCTTACCACGCGCGACCGAGAGCGCATCCTGGAGGCTTTCAAGGCCAGCCTCACGCATGAGTATGCGGCCTTTCTTCAGACCTGCGCCCACTGCGGGTTGTGTGCCGATTCCTGTCATTACTACCTTACCCAAAAGGACCCCAGGTCAATCCCCGCCTATAAACTCCATCAAATCACGAAGGTCTACAAGAAGAGCTTCGACCTCATAGGCCGCAAGCTGCCTACCCTGGTGGGTGCTGAGGAACTCAGTAATGAGCTGCTCGAGGAATGGGTGGACACCCTGTTCGGGCGCTGCAGCCTATGCGGACGCTGCGGGATCAACTGCACCATGGGGATTAACATCCCTTACCTTATCCGGGCCGCCCGGGGAGCCATGGCGTCGGTGGGGCTCGTTCCTCCGGGGCTCCAGTCCACGGTCGATACGGCGCTGGAAAAGGGAAACAACATGGGGATCTCCCAGGAGGACTGGTTGGAAACGGTCGAGTGGCTGGAGGAGGAGCTGCAGCAGGATGTGGGCGACCCGAAAGCCAAACTGCCGCTGGACAAATCCGGTGCACGCCTTCTCTATACCATCAATCCGCGGGAAGCGATGTTCTTCCCTCTGTCCATAACAGCGGCGGGGAAGATCTTCTATGCCGCCGGAGAAGACTGGACCTTTTCCTCCAAAAATTTCGATGTTACCAACTACGGCCTGTACAACGGGGACGACGAGGCGGCCGGGATCATGTCCGGCCGGTTGGTGCAGGCTCTAGAAGAGTTGAACTGCCGGGAACTGATCCTGGCCGAATGCGGCCATGGATTCAATTCAAATCGCTGGGAAGCCCCGGAATGGTTGAGCCGGCACTACGGATTCCCGGTAAAAAGTATCCTCCAGGTCATAGCGGATTACATCAGAGAAGGTCGGATCAGGCTTGATCCGACGCGAAATCAAAAGACCGTGACCCTCCATGATCCCTGCAACCTGGTGCGGCTGGGAGGAATCGTAGAAGAGCAGCGATTTATTCTCCGTCACAGTGTCACAAACCTGGTCGAAATGTATCCCAATCGTGAAAAGAACTACTGTTGTGGAGGAGGCGGTGGACAGCTGGCCATGACGCGCTTCGCAGAGAGACGCCTGGCAGCAGGCCGGATCAAAGCCGATCAGATCAAGGCCACCGGCGCCGAGGTGGTGGCCACACCCTGCCACAACTGCATCGACCAGCTCATGGAGCTTAACAAACACTATCAGCTGAATGTCGAAATCAAGACCGTGAGCGAGATCGTGGCCAACGCTCTGATCCTTTGCTGAGCTAGGTCCTTTTTCTCTGCATCTCGGCGATCCCGGCCACCCCTTTGATCGCGGCCCGGATATGTGCCTCGGTGTTGAAGGGGCCGATGCCGAAGCGCACCCCCCCATGGATCTCCGACGTACCCAGTTGCTCGTGCACCAGGGGCGCGCAGTGTAGCCCCGTGCGGCTCGCGATGTTGTGATCCACGTCCAGCAGAGTACCGGTATTAAGGGGGTCCATCCCGTCCACATTGAAGAGCAGCACGGAGATATGGTCGGTCAGGTCATCCTGGCAGTACAGCGTGACGCCTTCGATCCTGGCCAGTCCGTCGCGCAGCATGCGTGTGAGCTTTGTCTCATGGGCGTGGATGGCATCCAGGCCTTTGTTCTCTACCCACTCGAGGCCCGCCTTCAGGCCGGCGATTCCCAGGGTGTTGGGGGTCCCGTACTCCAGGCGATAGGGGTATTCATAGAGATGGGTCTTGACAGCGGACCGGACTCCGGTTCCGCCCGCCCGTGTATGGCGGATCTCGATTCCCTCGCGCACGTAGAGGCCGCCGATCCCGGTCGGGCCCAGCAGGGATTTGTGCCCGGTGAAGGCCACCACGTCCATGTTCAGGTCTTCCATATCCACCGGGATCTTTCCCGCGGACTGGGAGACATCGACGGCAAAGGGGATCCCGTTTTCCCGGCACAGCCGCCCGATCTCTTTGACCGGCTGGATGGTCCCGATCACGTTGGAGGCGTGGTTCACCATGACGAGCCTGGTGTTGGGCTTGAATCTCTTCTTGAAATCGTCGGGATCCACAAATCCTTTGTCATCGAAGGGGACGTAGTCGAGTTCCACACCATGAAATTTCCAGAGATGGTACAGGGGGCGGAGTACGGAGTTGTGCTCGATGGTGGTGGTGATGGCATGATCCCCTTTTTCCAGCATCCCGAAGGCGATGAGGTTCAGGGCATCGGTCGAATTGTAGGAGAAACACAGACGGTTGGGGTCCGTACCGTTGAAAAATTCGGTCATGGCCTTGCGGGTATCCTCGACCACCTCGCCCGCTTCCATACATATGTCGTAGCCGGATCGGCCCGGATTGACTCCGAGCTTCCGGTAGAATGCATCCATATACGTGTAGACCTCTTCCGGTTTGGGGTAGGAAGTCGCCCCGTTATCCAGGTAGATGAATTCGCTCATGTCAGCCTCCGTATGCGCAAGAAGTCAATATCAAAGGGTTAGAAACCAAGCTTAGTATGTTAAAAAAAATACGTCCTGAAATCAAACGTTTTCCCATAAAATTTGACAGGACTTTCCCACTTGGACTAAAATCTATACTTTCAGCCTGGATAATTCATAAAAAATGTTGATTACAAATAGATGTGACACTGAAACCGAATTAGTCAGAATGCTAGCTCCTAGGAGACATGAGGAGAGCACGATGGCTCGTAAGATAGGGTCGTGGCCGGCGCTGCTGCTGGCCGCCCTGATCCTGACTGCCGGTACCTTCTGCGGGAAGGCGCAGCCGGGCTTTGATCTGATCATCAAAGGCGGTACGGTGATCGACGGATCCGGCACGGCCGGATTCGTGGGAGACATCGGCATAACGGGTGACCGTATCGTCAAGATCGGGCGGATCAACGGCAGCCCGGCACCAACCGTGATCGATGCCAAGGGCCTGGTCGTCACACCCGGTTTCATCGATGTCCACACTCACTGTGACCGGGCCATTGCAGAGGTCCCGACCGTGGATAACTACATCCTGCAGGGCGTGACCACGATCATAGGTGGGAATTGCGGGGGGCATCCCTACCCGGTATCCGAGCTTTTCTCCAAGATAGAAGAGACGGGGACCGCGCCCAACTTCGGCACGCTCATCGGCCATAACACCATCCGCAGGGAAGTGATGGGCATGGCCATGGAGCCGCCCACCGCTGAACAGATGGAACACATGAAAGCGCTTTTGAGGCAGGAAATGCAGGCAGGAGGGCTGGGACTCTCCACCGGCCTTGCCTACCTGCCCGGAACATATTCCGACACCGCCGAGCTCGTGGAGCTGGGTTCGGTGGTGGCTCTTTTCGGAGGACTGTACGCCACCCACCTGAGGGATCAGGCCGAAGGCATCACAGAGTCCATCGAAGAGGCCCTGCTGGTTGGCGAGAAGAACGGGATACCCGTTCAGATCTCGCATATCAAGCTCGCGGATGATAAGGTCTGGGGCGAGCTGGAGCGGATTACGCATCCGGTAGAACAGGCCCGGGCTCGAGGGATCGAGGTCTACCTGGATCAATACCCCTATACCGCCACCAGCTCGGGATTCACTTCCAGTTTTCCTTCCTGGGCCTTCGAGGGGGGGCGGGAACGCTTCCGAGAGAGGCTCAATGACAGGGAGCAGTTCATTCGGTTCAAGGACCATATCATCCGGAAGCGGTTGACATCCTCACGCGGGATCGACAGGCTCGAGACGATCTACATCGCCTCCTATCGACACGAGCCCGGGTATCAGGGGAAAAATCTCAAGGAGATCCTGCTGGAACAAGACAGGGAGCCCTCCGTAGACAATGCGGCCCGGCTGATCATCGAGATCCAGGAGAATGGGGGAGCCCAGGGGGTATTTTTTCAAATGGACGAGTCGGACGTCGAAGCCCTGATGAAGCTGGATTACACCATGCACGCTTCGGATGGAGGGATCCAGGTTCCCGGACAGGGTGTGCCTCATCCACGTAACTACGGGACCTTTCCCCGCATCATCTCCCTTTATGTCAAGGACCGGGGAGTTCTCAAACTCGATGAGGCCGTTAGCAAGATGACATCCCTGCCGGCCGCTGCCTTCCGGATCGAAAAACGAGGCCGGCTGGAAGAAGGCTGCTTTGCAGACATCACTATATTCGACTTCCAGCGCTTCAGTGATACGGCAACATTTTCCGCGCCGCATCAGTACAGCCGGGGGTTGGAGTATGTGATCGTAAACGGCGAGATCGTGGTCGAGCATGAGCAGCTCACGGGCAGGCTGCCCGGTAGGGTGATCTATGGTCCTGGTAAACACACTCAGGAGGATTCGAAGTGATCATTATTAAGCAGGACGATGCCGTTGTAACAGTACCTATGGACATGGAGGGCGTGGAAGGCGTCTTCAAGAAGGTCCTGATCGGTCCGGATGATGGTTCGGACACCATCGTCATGCGGCATTTTCGCGTAGCACCCGGGGGGCACACCCCCTTTCACTCCCACGAATTCGAGCATGTGGTCAGGGTCATAAACGGCCGGGGTATCGTGTATGGAGGACCGGGCCAGGAGAGGGAGGTCACATCGGGCCAGAGCCTGTTCGTCCCCGGAGGGACCATGCATCAGTTCCGTAACTCCTTTGAAGAGCCTTTCGATTTTTTATGCATCATTAAGCATCAGGATTGAGTCAGACACACAAATGAAAGCCAACACCAACAAGGCCATCGAATTCTTGCTCGCACGGGGCAATCTCCCGATCCTTTACGGGCTGAAAAAGGACATCCTGGATGTGCCCGTAGAGAGGGAATTTAAGAACCTTCAGAAATTAGCCTCCCGGATCCGGATTCTGGACAACCAAAGAGAAAACGGCGGGTGGTGCCGGAAGGAATACGAGAACAATCCGCGTTGGGAAAAGACCTATTACTTCGTCGAAACCCTGCACAACGCTTTCAGGCTTTATGATTATGCCTGCACGCAGGAGCTAGAGGAGATCCAGAAGATGTTGGATTTCCTGTTCTCGACCCAGACGAACGAGGGGGATTTTAGAGGCGCGTATTTTAATGAATACGCTCCGACCTATCACGCCTTGACCCTGGAGGTGCTCTGTCTTTTCGGATTGGACAGAGATAAGCGGGTCCAGAAGGGATTCCGCTGGCTTATACGACACCGGCAGGAGGACGGAGGATGGGTCATCCCCTACCGCACGATCGAAAAAACCGAGCTGGAAAAGCGGTACAACCTGGATGCCCAGAAGAACATAAAACCCCTCAAGGCCGACCCCTCCAATCCCTCCTCTCATCTGGTCACGGGTATGGTTCTGCGAGCCATGGCCGGCTCTCCTACCTGGCAGAAGAACAAGGACGCCCGTAAGGCCGGAGAGCTGATAATCAGCCGCTTCTTCAAACCGGATGTTTACGAAGACCGCCAGGCAGCACGCTACTGGGAAGAAATTACCTATCCTTTCTGGGCGACCGACATCCTCAGCAGCTTGGATTCACTGGCCAGGATCGGCTTTACAATTGAACATCCGGGCATACAAAAGGCGTTCGATTGGCTGATGAAGCGTCAGGACAGCCATGGATTCTGGAGGGCCGGCTCGAATAAGGCCACGCTCGAAGACCAACTCTGGGTGACCCTCTCGGTGCTGCGTTTGATCAAACACCTGGGTTTGCTCGAGCTCTGATCGTCAGTGAACGAACTCTACGAAACGGGTCTGGAGATCCGTGAGCAGGTGGTAGAGTCGTGCCTGCAGATAGTGAAACTTCTTGTTCCCGGCTTGGCTCTCCCCTGATTCACCGGGGAACAGGGTCATCCGGCGGAATGAATCCCCCTCGAGATAGCAGCAGATGATGTTGCGCACCAGGCGCTTGAATTCCTCTATGTGCACCCGCTCTTTCAAGTGGATCCGCTCCGCTTCACCGAGGAAATGCTCGAAGACGTTGGCCCACTCCCGGTTCTCCCCTTGACGCAGGACCTCGACGATGTCACCGAGGACAAGGACGAGTTCCTCGATGCGCCATTTTTCGATCTTGAGCATGGTCTTCCCATACTGCCAGAACTCTCCGCAAAAATCCAG
>JAUXEH010000182.1 GCA_030620655.1 Candidatus Aminicenantota bacterium
ATGCGAGGATGCGAAGTCGGTGGCTGTGATTGAAGGCTCTCATTGGAAGTGCCTCAGGATGATCTCGGCCAGACCGGATATCCGCAGGTCGTTACCGTGATTCTGGGACGCCCAGAAGAAGGCGTCGTCATAGGTGTGCATCCCCTGCAGGATGGTGCGGCCGAAGGTCTCCTGCTTTTTCACCGAGCCTTTCATGTCGAATCCGTGACGGCCCAGCACGATGAGGTCTGGGCCGGAAGAGACGAAGGGTCCCGAGTAGATCGCTTCTGCGTCAAAAACCTCCTCGACCACAGGCTCTCCTTCGTAGGTCAGGCCCTCGAGCTGTGTCTTCAGTTCCTGCTTGAGTCCGGCCTTCTGTGCGCCTGACACACTCCCGTTCGGGTACCTGTCCGAGGTGTGCAAATAGATCCGGTTGGGATCCATGGCAAAGGCCCGGCTTTTCGGCTCTATGGACTCGATCCCTTTGGGTTCGGGTGTCGAGAAACTCAGGTAGCCTGCCTGTTTTAGCCAGGCATTGAGGTAGACTTCCTGCCGGATCCCGGTGAACCCATGGTCGGAGAGCAGGTAGAGTCCCTCGAGGGAGCCTGTCAGCTGCTCGAAGGCCCCTGAAATGCGCTGCACCAGTCCGTCGATGCGGTGGTAATAATCCAGGAACCTCTGGTGGTCGGCGTGACCGGGATCGGCATAGGCCTCCCAGAGGAAGTGCTGGAGCCGGTCCGTGCCCGTGATCACGAGCTCGAAAAAGTCCCAGTCCTCTTCCCAGAGCATCTTCCAGGCTTTTTCCCGCCCGATCAGGGTTCTGTCCAGCTCCTTCCACAGGAACTCATGATCCTCCCTGGCCCGGAAGGTGTCGATGTCGATCTCGTAGCCGATCTTCTCGAGCCGGGGCTTGAGCGAGAAGGGGTAGACGGCCTTAGACATCTCGATGGCCACGAATCCTGAGATCAGGGCCCCCTCGATCCGGCGCGCCGGGTAAGTGGAGGGCTGGTTGATGATGATGCTCATTTTCTTGTCTTTGCCTAGGCGGCCCCAGAGGGTTTCCGTTTTGACATCGTTGAAGTTGGGGAAGCGGAGGTCATAGGACCCTTCCTTGAGGTCTGTGAAGCCGAATATCCCGTGGGTGCCGGAGTTGGTCCCGGTCATGAAATCCGTCCAACTGACCGAGGAGATCTCGGGCAGGCTGGCCTTCATCCGGTGCAGCTGCCCCGCAGAGATCAGCTCCGCAAAGCGCGGCATGACCCCCTGGGCGGTCAGGTCCTGCAGCAGCGGATGGGGGACACCGTCCAGCCCGATGACACAGACGCGGTTCTTCTTTTTTCTTTTGAATATACTCATGGATTTTCCCTGTTTTCTAAACTCACCTATTATAAGGATTCACCCCGGAAAGTCAATTTCAGAATCGGAGACATAGCTCAGCAGGAAGGCTCGGGGGTAAGTATGATGCGGGCATCCACGATCATGCAGCCCTTGCCTTTCTCGAAAACCAGTAAGGGGTTGATGTCCAGCTCCTGGATGTCGTCGAAATCCGTCACGAGCTGGGACAGGCGCTTGAGGCAGTCTTCGACCGTCCCGGTGTCATAGGGAGGCTC
Organism: Candidatus Aminicenantota bacterium; assembly: GCA_030620655.1. Taxonomy (GTDB): domain Bacteria; phylum Acidobacteriota; class Aminicenantia; order Aminicenantales; family Aminicenantaceae; genus JAUXEH01. Next base: position 1,590 of record JAUXEH010000182.1, read on the forward strand.
GCCGCGGAAGCCCTCCAGGATGATGTGTGCCTTGGTGCGCTTGATCATCATCTCGGCGGCCAGCTCCCGGATCGGGGCCAGGCGGAAGGTCACGTCCTGCAGGGCCTCCACATAAATCCCGCCCAGCCCGAACATCAGGATCGGCCCGAACTGGGGGTCACGGTTCATCCCCAGGATGACCTCCTTGCCTGAGGGGGCCATGGGTTCCACCAGGATGCCTGTGATGCGGGCATCCGGTTTCCGAGAGCGCACGCTTTTGAGGATCTCGGTATAGGCCCGGCGGACCTCGCTGACATTCTTTAGACCGAGTTTGACTCCACCGAAATCGAATTTGTGGATCACGTCCTGGGAGGAGATCTTGAGCACAACCGGGAACCCGATGCGGCCTGCGGCCTGGGCCGCCTGATCTGCGTTCTTAGCCAGGGAAAAGGGGATGACGGGAAAGCCGTAGGCCTGCATGACCTCATAGGCTTCGTGCTCCAGCAGGAACGTCCGGCCTGTCCGGCGGACGTCTTCGAATACCGCCCTGGCTTTGGCCTTGTTGACCTGGTATTTTTTGGTCCCGGTGCGGGCGCGCTTCAGCCAGCGCGTGAAGTGCGACATCTCGGCGATCACACGCGCGGCAGATTCGGGGAAACGATACGCGGGGATGCCGTGCGCCTCCAGGATGTCGATCCCGCGGGACACATCGTACACGCCCAGGAAACAGCAGACCACGGGTTTCTCGTGTTTTCTGGTGCTGTTTACGATGGAGCGAGCGATCTTTTCCACCTTGGTGAAGGCGGTCGGGGTCAGGATGATGATGGAGGAGTGGATCTTGCTGTCTTTGAGGATGGCATCCAGGGTGGCCTCGTACTGTTCCGACTGGGCCTCGGCGATGAGGTCGATGGGGTTGTTGAGGATGATGGTCTCGGGGAGTATTCTGCGGAGCTCCTTCCTGACCGCGGAAGGGAAAGGATCCACGCGTAGGCCGTGGTGGATGCAGGCATCCGTGGCCAGGATGCCGGGCCCCCCGGAGTTGGTGACGATGGCGACCTTGTCCCCCTTGGGCAGGGGCTGGCTGGAGAAGGCCTTCACGTAGTCCGAGATCTCTTCCAGTGTATTCCCGCGGATGACGCCGCACTGCTCGAAGATGGCGTCGTAGACCTTGTCCGATCCCGCCAGCGAACCGGTGTGGGACGAGGCCGCGCGAGCACCTGTCAGGGTGCGGCCGGCCTTCAGAGCGATGATGGGCTTGGGGTTTCGGGGATGGCTCGTGATGCTGCGGGCGATGGACATGAACTCCCGGCCGTCGACCAGGTCCTCCAGGTACATGAGTATGACATCCGTCTTGGGATCGTCCTTGAGGTAGAGCAGGAGCTCGTTCTCGTTGAGCCCGGCCTTGTTACCCATGCTGATGAACTTGGAGAACCCGATGTTCGACTCCTTGGCATAATCGAGCACGGCCACGCACAGGGCCCCGCTCTGGGAGATGAAGGCGATGTTGCCCTCCTCGGGCATCTGGGTCCCGAAGGTGGCATTAAGGGAGGATGAGGGATCGGCATTGATCACTCCCAGGCAGTTGGGCCCGACCAGGGCGATCCTGTGCCTCTCCAGGATGGTGCAGACCTGTTTTTCCAGCTCGATGCCGGGGCCGCCGACTTCCCTGAAGCCCGCGGAGATGATGATGGCTCCCTTGATACTCTTCTTGGCGCATTCCTCCAGGACCTCGGGGACCAAGGGGGCGGGGACCAGGATGACCGCCAGGTCCACCACATCGGGGATCTCGATGACGTTGGGGTAGCACCTGATGCCCAGGATCCCGCGGGCCTTGGGGTTGACAGGGTAGACCACGCCCTGGAAGCGGCTGTCAATGAGGTTGGCCAGCAGAGAATGCCCCACGCTGCCCGGGTGCCGGGAGGCTCCCACCACGGCGATGGATTTAGGGTAAAAGATGGAATCCAGTCGATTGTTCATTTTAATATCCTGAAAAAGCTAGCATTGTGTGTATAGAGGATACAGAAATTCCCCTAAAAACTCAAAGGAGTGTATTCGGCCAGCCCATTTATGGGACCTGTCTGTGCTTGTGAAGAGAAACGCTGTGTGCTATATTTCAGCCGTGACTGCAGGAACAATTCGAGCTGAAGACGGTGTGTGGGATGAGTGAAAAAGCCAAGGTTTCCTGCCTCGGCTGTGGGACCACCAACTATTACCCCTTGGATGCTCAAGGTAAGTCGGTCGTATGCGGGAAGTGCAAGCGGCCTCTCCCGGATCCGGGTCGGATACTGGAGCCGCTCCCGGGAGTGACCCACGAGCTTTTCCGGAATTCGGCTATGCCCATCCTGGTTGAGTTTTTCTCTCAGGGCTGCGCCCACTGCGGCCGCATGGAGCCGGTACTGGCTGGCGTGGCGGAACGGCGCAAGGGCGAGCTCATGGTTGTCAAGATCTCCCTGGACCGGCATCCCGAGATGGGAGCCTCCTTCGGGATCATGGGAGTCCCCACCTTTCTGGTCATTCAAAAGGGAAACGAACGGGGCCGAGTGTCAGGTGCTATGCCGGAGGCGGATTTCGTTTTGTGGCTGGCCAAACTCATTTAATAACTTTTTATGAATTATTCAGGCTAACGTGGATTATTCACGAGTCGAGGAGGAGATAATGTGTACGAATCAAAAACATGGGGGGGGACTTGACCGCCGCACGTTCATAAAAGGCTCCCTAGTGGGCCTGATCGGCCTGCCCGCTCTTAGATTTTCGGGGGGTCCCGCAATGGCTTCAACCCAGACATCCAAGGTCGCTTTGATCAAGACCGATAACAGGAAAACAGGGGTGATGGAGGCCCTCAAGCTCTTCGATTACGCCCCCGTTTCCGGGAAGCAGGTCTACATCAAGCCCAATTTCAATACCGCGGATCCAACACCCGGATCCACACACAACGACACATTGAGCGAGCTGGTGAAGGCCGTCCATGACCAGGGCGCCAAAAAAGTGCAGGTCGGCGACCGCAGCGGGCCGAAGCCCACGGCTGAGGTGCTGGCCGAGAAGGGCCTTCCTGATATGGCCAAGGAACTGGATTTCGAGCTCCTCAACTTCTCCGAGCTCCCCAAAGGCGATTGGATGCCGCAGAACCCGGAAGGGAGTCACTGGAAAGATGGATTCATGTTCGCCCGGCAGGCCCTCGAGTCCGAATACACCATCTCCACCTGCTGTCTCAAGACCCACGGCTTCGGCGGTGTCTTCACCCTGTCCTTGAAGCTTTCTGTGGGGCTCGTGCCGCGCGAGCAGATGCGGGAACTTCACGGATCTCCCCATATGCGCCGGATGATCGCCGAGATCAACGCCGTCTATCAACCCGAGCTAATCGTGCTCGACGGGATCGAGGCCTTCGTGGACAAGGGCCCGATGGACGGCCCCCGCAAGACAGCCAATGTCTTCCTGGCCGGCCGCGACCGGGTGGCCGTGGATGCCGTGGGTGTGGCCATTCTCAAAGAGCTGGGATCAAACCCGGCCATCATGGAGGCCAAGATCTTCGAGCAGGAGCAGATCAAGCGGGCGGCCGAGCTGGGCCTGGGTATCGGTTCCCCTGATCAGATCGAATTCATCACCGCCGACAGGGAAGCGAGGCTCTACGCCGATAAGCTGAGATCCATCCTGGCTGAGGGATAACCCATGTCGCTCTATGATGTGATCATGTCGCGGCGGACGGTCCGGCAGTTCAAGCCCGAACCTGTGCCCCGAACGCTGCTGGAAAGACTGGCCAATGCCGGCCGGCTGGCGCCTTCGGCGGCCAACCGTCAGCCGCTGGAGTTCGTGGTGGTGGATGACAAGGAAATCTGTGACAGGATCTATCCCTGTCTGAATTGGGCGGCGTATATCGCACCGGCGGGCGACCCCCGGCCCGGGCAGGAACCCGCGGCCTACCTGGTCGTCCTGGTGAACACCGGGATCCGTGACAAGATGCACGAGTGGGATGCCGGGGCCGCCATAGAGAACATGCTGCTGGCTGCCTGGGAGGAGCGCGTCGGATCCTGCTGGCTCATCTCCGTGGACAAGGAGAAAGTTCGGGACATCCTAGCGGTCCCCGAATCCTATCGAGTGGAATCCGTGGTCGCGCTGGGTTATCCGGCGGAGGAGCCGGTGGTGGAGGACCTGGAAGATTCCGTGAAATACTGGAAGGATGAGTCAGGCCGGCTGCATGTCCCCAAGCGGAGACTACAGGACGTCATCCACTTCAATCATTTCTAGCCTGAATCATTCATAAGAATTGCCGATCTGAACTGTCGAACCAAGGGATATATTTATTTTTTATCGGCAATTCTTACCCTACGGGCGAACCAATTTCATCCCATTTTCATCGGTGTGCCAGGTTCGCAGTGGTTCACCACGGCCTCACCTGCCAACACCTCGAAACTGGGCGAACTTGGCCCGTGACTGATTCAGGCGCCTGGATTATTCACGAGTCGAGGTTGCTGCAACGAAGTCGATGGGCTGAGATTGGCCCGCCTGGAAGGTAAAGAATGTCGACATTTAAATTTTGGATTTTTAGTCCAGGA
>JAUXEH010000052.1 GCA_030620655.1 Candidatus Aminicenantota bacterium
CGTCCGTTAAAGGAGCATGGATGATCCGGGGGCGGGAGGACCCGTAACCGAGACTATCCAGCCCGGCATGCAGGGAGCGGGTCTTTTGCTTCAGATGGCTTTGATAGGCCTTTTCTCGATCCATGGTTCAGCCGATTTCCTCCTAGAGCGAGGACCCGTGTCAATTTCCCGCTTAAACATATCACTTCGCTCCGGGAGGTACAATGCCCGGGGCTATTCGATATCCGTGATGTGAGGCATTGGATTTATGTTGTTGGGGAAGCCGGCCGTTTTCAGTCCGAGCGCATGGGGAGGTGGGAGGGTCTTCCGCTCGGACTGAATAGGCCGGGGCTTTGAACCGAGCGGCTAAAACGAGTATAATCCAGAAACTTGCCGGAGACATGAGCGTGTTCAGATCCTGGGCTCCCATCCTTCTGCTTCTGCCTCTTTCCTTGTGGGCGGGCAGCGGGGAGGAACAAACAGCGCGGCCCACATCCTCCGCCTCAATGGAGATCGGGATCGACTCGCTGGAACGCGCGTTTATCCGCCCGCGCTTCCGCTACGATTTCCCCCTCTCCTTCACCAACCTTTACCTGGACGTGGACTACACGCAGCGCCTCAACAGCCGCCTGCAGGGAGAGATCGATTTCTGGGTCCGGGTGGGGAGCCTCACGAAAGTTTCTGAGTTCCTCGCCCTTGAGTTTTCCCTCAATCACTTCTGCCGCCACAAAACATCGATCGATTACCCGAGGGTCCTGGACATAAACGAACTGCTGGGCCGGATCTGGCTCCGCCTTCCGGTCATGGATCTGGGCATCGGCGGCGGAACTTACTTAGGGGGCAGCGACTCTCACACGGCGCTCATGACGGCCGACCTGGACTGGCCAAGCATCTTTGCCACGGAGTTTTTCGGCCGGGCCCAGGTCAAATGGGTGGACCTCGAGCAGCTTTTATACGAATTCGAGCTGGGCTTTGCCCTGGATCCGAGCCTGGATTTTTTCGTCCGCTACACCCGGCACTATGATTATCCCGAAACCGCCTACCTCGGCCTGCGCCTGAATTCCAGGGGCAAATGGGGCGAGCATGTTGATAATTACCACCTCCAGGGCAGTGTCGTCACCGATGACGATGCCCATAAAGTGTTGGGGCAGTATGGCTTTAAGCTCGATCTTTACACCACGGAAAAGAGACGGCTGCTCCTCAACCTGGACGGCCGCCTCCCCATCAAGCGGGGCAAGACATTCTTCGGAACGTTTCACCCCGATGATGTGGGCTACCGGGTGGGGCTGGACTACGAGATCCGGCTTCGGAAAGACCTGCACGCCTATGTGTATGGGCTCTACAACGTGCGCATGCCGGTCGACAGGGCCGAAGGCTTCTCCTCCAGCCTCGGTCTGGGCGCAGGCCTCCGCAACCAGTCTTACTTCCACAAGCTGGACAGGGCCTTCCGGTATGACGTCTTCGTGGGACAGAACTTCAGCCGCTCCTTTGACATGGGGGTGCGCCTGGGCCTGAACTCACTGGCCCGGGCCGTGAAATGGGGAGGGAACGCCCGCCTCGAGTTCGACCCGGATACCACCTACGGCCGGCTGGAACTCTTCGTGGAAACGGGTCAGGAGGTGCGGTTCAGGCCCTTCGCCGCCTTCGAGTATCACGACTTCCCGCATGTGAAGGACATCACCAGTACTCGATTCCTGATCGGCATCGACCTCTTTACCTGGGATTGAAGAGCTCGTCGCGGCTCAGGTGAGGCTCATCTCCTTGAACCGGATAGCGAAGGTGGTTCCGCCGTTCCTATCGATGGAGATGGTCCCCTGCAGCTGCTCCGTCAGCATGTCGACCAGCTGGAGACCGAAAGATTCCGTGTTCTTGAGATCGAGGTCATCCTCCAGCCCGACGCCGTTGTCCCTCACTTCTAATGCGATATCGCCATTTTCGACCGGCTTCATGCTGACCGTGACTTCCCCCTTGCGCCCCTGGGGGAATGCGTGCTTCAGGGCATTGGAGATTAGTTCGCTCACCAGGAGGCCGCACGGGATGGCGGTGTTGATGTCGAGCAGGACATCCTCGATATCTAAGTTCAGGGCGACCGTGTCGGGAGCGACGCCATACATCTGGAACAGGTGATAGCACAGGCTTTGAACATACTCCTTGAAATCCACGCGGGAGAGATCCTTGGAACGGTAGAGCTTCTCGTGGACCATGGCCATGGAGCGAATCCGCAGCCGGCTTTCCTTGAACATCTCCAGCGCTTTGCTGTCTTCGATGTGCTGGGACTGGAGGTTCAGAAGGCTGGAGATGATCTGCAGGTTGTTCTTCACCCGGTGGTGGATCTCCCGCAGCAGCACCTCCTTTTCCTGCAGGGAAGCCTTTAACTGCTCCTCCGCCTGCCTCTGCTCGGTGACATCCCGGATCTGGGAGAGGGTTTCGCTCCTCTGTTGGGAGTTGGTGATGACGGTGGAGCTGATCTCCACTCGACGGCTTTGACCGTCTTTGCGTATAACGGTGAACTCATAACGGGAGGGGACATCCTCCCCTTTCTGGCGGCGCTGATAGCGGTCGGCCACCAGTTCGAGGCTTTCCTTATCCAAATAACGCCGGAAATCCGTCCCGATAAATTCATCGCGGGCATAACCGATGATGCGGATCATCTCATCATTGGCGTAAAGCGGCCGGAATTGATCGTCGATGATCACGATCCCGCTCTGCGCGTTCTCCACCACGGAACGGAACATCTCCTCGCTTTCCTGGAGCGCATCCTCTGCCTGGCGGTGCGTGATGGCCATGGCCACCTGCTCGGAGACGAACATCAGGATGCTTTTGTCCTCTTCGGTGTAGCGTTGCCCCTCGGTGTAGCTCTGCACCACCAGGACCCCGATGGTTTTCTCCTTGACCTTTAGCGGGACCCCCAGCCAGTCGATGGACGCCGCCCCGATGGATTCCACCTCCCCCTTTTTTTCCAGTTCGGCAAAGACTTCCGGAGAGGCCAGCAGAGCATTACCCGTCCGGAGCACGTGCTCGGTCAGGCCTTTGCCGAGCTTTTTCGGAGCCGGGGCCTCGTCGAATTCGTCCACAAAATAGGGAAAGGTGAGCATCCCGGAATCCTCGTCGAAGAGCGCGATGTAGAGGTTGTTCCTGGCGGGCATCAGCTCGGTGATGGTCTCGTGTATGGTCCGGAAAAGCTCCTCCAGGCTTTCGGTCGCATGCACCGCCTCCGAGATCTTGTACACGGACGACTGAACCTGTCCGGAACGCTTCCGCTCCGAGATGTCCAGGGCGAAGGCACAGTTAAATTCCTGCCCTTCAAACTCCACATAATTTCCCGTAACCTCAACCGGGAAGACACTGCCGTCCTTGCGGCGGTGAAGGGACTCCATCTTTTCCGATCCCTTAGCCTTCAGGTCGGCCCAGAGTGTTTTCCAGTTCTCGGAAGTGATGTTGGCATCGATATCGAAAACCTTGAGGGCCAGCAGCTCATCCCGCGAATACCCCAGGGAGCGGCAGGCCGCCTCGTTTACATAGATGAACCCGGCATCCGCCCCCATCCAGATGATGGCGTCACCGGAGCGGTCCATGGATAGGTGAAAGAGATGCTGTTCTTGCACGCGATCTTTATCGTCCACTCGGGAAACCTCCTGCAACACCTCTGCCGGTTCCCCCACCTCCCTTTAGTCGATGTTTCGGCGGATCTGCCGGAACGCAATAGCTATATCACAGGCAAAGTCGCCAGTCAATCCGGCTCCCTGCGCGTACGAGCCGTGTAGAAGTAGGCATCCCCGTCGTTCTCCTCCCGGGGATCGGAGATCGGTTTCCAGGCGATAAAGACAGCCTGTTCGTTACGCAGGAGGTCGATCACATCCGAGAACTGACTGCCGGAGGCAAAATAGAAGATCTTGCCCCCGGAAAGGTAAGGCTCCGGCAGCTTTGCACCTTCCCGGGCGAAGACAGCCTGCGCCACCTCCCTGCCTCCGGAATACAGGCGGATGGTCTTTTCCCCCCATCGAGTCCGGGCCCCCTTGAGGTCACTGGCGTAGATCTCCACGGAATAATCGTCGATCTGATATTCTGTGATCTTCACTTTATCCTCCAAAAATGCGTGCTCGATGCAGGGAATGTCAGGAGCTGCCCGGGATCACTCTTCTTCGCCAAAATCGTCTTCTGATATCTTCAGGTTCAGCTTGGCGGCCATCGCCCGGAGCTGGTCGATGACCTCAACCAGGTCTTCCGGTGCGAATAGAGTCCAGTTTTCCATCTCGCACTCATCTTTTCCGCGTTCCAGGCTGGCGATGGCGTCTTCGAGGTTGTCGAGCAGGCGTTCGCAGGCATCTTGTCTTTCGCCCATTTTTGAATCCTCCCAAAGAATTTATAGGCTCGAATTCTATATAACACAATAAAAAAAACTATGTCAATGCAAAATCAGGGACGCTCCCTCAGGTACTATTCTGCTCGAAAATCACGATTCTTAGAGGCCATTAGCAGGGTGGCGCCGGGAGGGACGTCCCCAGATTCAAGGCTTGTGAAAAATCCGCGTACACGCTATAGTGGACAGAAAGGATGAGCCAGCCATGAAAGAGTATTTCTACATCGAAGGGCACAAAAGCAAAGCAGACTACGAAGCCGAGGAAACCCTGGTCCTGGATGACTCCCGTGCCTACGCCTCGGAAGAGACGGCCCTGGCGAAAGCCCAAGAATATTTCGATAAGAACGACGAACTCACCCTGATCGTGATATACAAGGGCGTGAAACTAGGCGACAGATACGGCCATAAGTACATCTTCCGCAACCAGGACGGCATGCTGGAAGAAGTCGATAACTGGTGGAGCGACCACAGCGGCTGCTAAAACCCTCGCGCAAACATCGTCCAGAACCTGTCCCCTAACTCCCAGTACTTATTCATCGCCGCCCGGGCGAAATCGTTGGTGTACTGGGTTATATATTTCCTGGCTTTTTCCACGTCCGCGGCTCCCCCGCTTTCATAGAGGGCCAACACCTCTTTCTCGATCAGGGGCAGCTCAGTGAACGCTTTGTCCTCGAATTCCTTGACCGCGTCTTCGATGAATTTCCGCGTCATCCCCCAGCGGACCGTAGCCAGCTTGTTGGCGCGGCGGAACCACCAACAGGCCGAGTCGGTGCGGAAGCGATGCTGCCCGCAGATCTCGAAACTGGGGGGAAGCTCCGTGGTCCCGGAGAAGATCGGGATCCGGGGGCTCTGGGCCGGGTTGTCAAAGGAAAACCAGGCAATGCCGCCGATTTCGTCCGGCAGCCAGTCGCGGCACTGGAGCACCTCGGAATAGGAGCAGGCGGCGATGGAGATGGTGCGCTGCCGGACCACGGTCTCCGGCTTCAGGGTGTTCAGCAGCGACATCATGTCATAGGACATCCAGGGATTGGCCACGGCACTCTTGGACACATCAGCGGAGCGGCGCCTCTTTGCGACCAGGTTCTTGGTCATGTCCAGGTCGGTTCCCTCATACGTCTGCCGGAAGAGGGCGATGACATCCCGGACCGAAACCTTGGCGTCGGGCTTGACCGAGAAGGGAAGCTCATCAGCCTCCCTGCTCAGGTTGAGCGAGGGGGCCAGCCGGCTCAACACGAAGTATTCCCGTGTGGAGAAAGGCTTGCGGCCGCTGTAGGCTTTCCAGAACACGAACTCTTCGCCGCTGTCCGGGTCCCACCAGCCCATCTCCTGGGCCACCTGGAACACGTTGTCCGAAGCCATGTAATAATCCGGGTTGTCCAGGTCGAGCTCTCCGATGCGCGGGATGTTGGCGGACGCGCCGCAGTGGTCGTCCGGGATGCGCTGTGCTGCCCAGAGGCCGCCGATCTCCAGCGGGCCCTGTCCGAAGACCTCGAACTGCCATACCTCTTTGGGATCGGCGATGGTGAGACACTCCCCGAAATCACAATAGCCGTATTCCTTGATCAGCTCTCCGGCCAGTTTGATGGCCTCACGAGCGGTCGTACAGCGTTCCAGCATCATACGCTGGATCTCTTCGATGAGGAACAGGCCTTCCGTGTTGCGCAGTTCTCTGCGGCCGCCGATGGTTGTCTCCCCGATGGCCAGCTGTTTTTCGTTCATACAGGGGTAGGCGGTATTCAGAAAGGCATACGTTTCTCTGACCTGAGGGATCTCTCCCTTGACCTCGACACGTCTCAGGTCGCCGGCGAACTCGTTGTGCAGCAGCCCGCCGTAGATCTTGGTCTTGGCTCCCTCGGGAAACTTCCGGGCCGGTTCGATACGGACCCAGGTACGGTAGTTGCCGTCGCAGGTCTGGGAGGTGATGACCGAACCGTCCACAGAAGCCAGGCGGCCCACCATGATGCTGGTGCACGACCCGAAGTCCGCGAGGTTCTCGATCGGATCCCAGGTTCCACCTTCCCCCGTCTGAGTCGAGATGCTCACAGAGACGGTAGTCAGGAAAATCAAGAGAAACAGCGAGTACTTTCTCAGGAATTCACGCCCAAAACCTTTCCGCATGCCGGCCTCCTATCAGGGGAATAAACCTCATTATGGTCTATCTTCATCTGGGTGTCAACGAGTGTAGGCCCATCTCAAGCTTCGCCGAAGACCCGCCCAACCACCCCATGGGCTCAGATAGAGATAGGATCGCCTCTGCAGCCTCAACTAATCTGGGACTGCGGTGAGGGATCGGCGATTGAGGAGCGGGGTGTTGGAAAGAGAAAAGATGAACAAGGCAACCCAAATAAACCCGAAGCTGATCAGATGCGTGCGTGTGAAAGGCTCCCCATAGACCAGCACACCCAACAGAAGCTGCATGGTGGGTGCCAGGTACTGGAGGAATCCAGCGGTGGACAGCTTGATCCGGCGCACACCTATGGTGTACCAAAGGAGGGGCGTAGCCGTGACCAGGCCGGCCCCGATCAGCTGCGCATGGGTCCATACCGAAGCGGTGCCCGCCGCCCCCTCGCCCCTCGCGGCCAGCAGTAGGATGAAGGCCAGGGCCAACGCCGAAAGCAGCCCGGTCTCGGCCGTCAGCCCAATGAGCGACTCGACCCGGGCGGTCTTGCGCAGCAGGCCGTAAAAACCGAAAGTCAGGGCCAGCGAGAGCGCGATCCAGGGGATCCTACCGCTCTGCAATGTCAGATATCCCACCCCAATCGATGCCAGCACAAGGGCCGAGACCTGCCACGCGTTCAGCCTCTCACGCAGGAATATCACCCCGAGAAGGACAGTGATCAGGGGATTGATGAAATAGCCCAGGCTGGAGTCTACGATGTGGTCATGATTGATCGCCCAGATGTATATGAACCAGTTGGACCCAATGATGGCGGCGGTCAGGATACAGACCCAGCGGTTGCGGGGGCTGCGGAAGGTCCACCTGAATTCGGCCCAGCGTTTCTTCCTCCCCAGCAGGAGGGAGACGAAGACAAACGACCAGAAGACGCGGTGGGCCAGGATCTCTTGGGAGGGTACGGACTGGAGGGCCTTCCAGTAAACCGGAAGCAGGCCCCACATGACAAACGCGGCCAGCACGTATAGGGTTCCGGTTTGTCGGGAATTCCGGATCATACCGGTTCGTCCATTCTCATTTTATGAAGCCTAAGTGCTCTAGTTCGTAATTTCGGTGGCGTATTATTTTGTCATTGTGAGGAGCGAAGCGACGTGGCAATCTCATCTTAAAAAGAGATTGCTTCGCTATCGCTCGCAATGACAATTTAGCGGAACGACCCTAGAAGTAGTAGCGGACCCCGATCCCTCCGTTGAAAAAGAGGTCGGTCTTGGGCGTGAGGTCGAAGATGGGGGCGATCTCCACAAAGATATCCAGGGGAGCATTCTCGAACATGTAATTGATCCCGAGAGGGACGCGAACACCGAACCGGACGTCGTTTCCCGTTTTTATACGGACCCCGATCCCGTAGTAGACGGGCAGATGCCCCTTTTCCAGCTTCAGCAGCCTGAAGTTGTGAACGATGTAATCCAGGTGCACATGCAGTGAGTCCTGATGCCCGAAGGACCAGGCCGCGGCCCCGACGAAAGCCGTCTTATAACCGGTCCAGGCCTTGAAGTTGATCCCCGTGGGTTCACCCAGGATCACGCCCAACCCGAATCCCCTGTCCTGTGCGAAGGTCGAGCCGCACAGGCCGAGAGCCAGCGCCAGAGTTATCAGGACAAATTTTTTCATAAACGCTCTCCTCTTACGAACCGCCGGCCATGCGCCGGAAAAGCTCCTTGATATCTTTTTCCAGCTCCGGATTTTCGCTGACCAGCAGGGAGATGTAGCGGGCGCCCCCTTCATAGAAGGAAACTCGGTCGAAGGGAGGTGCCCCCTCGCTCTCTCTCGGCTCGAGCCCGAGCTCCGCCCTCACCCTGTTCTCGATGTAACGGGCGAAGCCTTCCTTCCACTCCTGCCAGACCATGTACTCATAATCCTGAGCATTGAGCACTTCCTGTAAAAACGCACGGCAGCGGGATACCGCGGCCATGTCGCCTGCCGCCGCTCTCTCCAAAAACAGGGTGTAGATCTCTACGAAGGTCCCGTCTGAATAGGGGAACGGATGAGCGAGTTCCCACATGTAATCACCCACCGCTTCGGCCTGCTGTGCGATGCTCAGCCGTGCTTTGAGCTCGAGTTCGCAGGTCGCCATCTGAGCGCAGTGGATAAACTCATGGAAGATGGTCGCATACCCGGAAAGATCGTCGAAGACCTCGCCGGTCACGATACAGGCCATTCTGTTGTCATAAAAATCCAGCGGGAAAGCGGCCCGCACGCCTTGCGGTACGATCATAGGAGGCCTGGCTGTCATGACAAGCTCGTAAGGCCGCCCTTTCTCCATTACTTCGAATACATAAAATACTTCACCCTCCACCACCGCGACCGGATAAAGGCCCTCCAGCAGAGGATGAACGTCCTTCACTCCCACGTGAAGCTCGACAAGCTTCTTGAAGCCCGCCGCATATCTCGCAGCAGCGGCCTGTTCCTCCTCTGATTGAGCCGGCGCCCAGAGGCACACCAGCGTGAATATGCAGATACCGATCAGTATTTTTCTCATGGTATAAACCCAATGCTCTCTTATACCCCAAAATCCACGGAATTTCCAGCCAGGCATAATCCGAGAGCACATGTTAGGATCCCCTCCCGCCGCCGGGGTGGCTCCGCGGGGAACGTCCCCTAGTATTTGACGGAGTTGCGCTCTTCCAGCTGGCTCTTGAATTTTTCGGCGGCATCTCTGCCGTTTATGGCAGCCTGTAGAAAGGGATTGAACGCCAGGGCGTTGTTGAAGTTGGACACGGCCAGGCGGTACTGGTTCAGGTCGTGAGAGCGAAGGAAATACATCAGATGCACAGAGCCTATGTTGTTGTAGATAAGGGAGTTGCTTTTGTCGAGCTTCAAGGCTTCCTGGTAGTTGGCCAAAGCCAGTTCGAAGCGTCCGCTTTTCTGCTGGGCCACACCTAGATAGATAAAATAATCCGGATTGTTGTCTTCCTTCGCGATACATTTCTTCAGCAGCTTGATGGCCTCTTCATACTCCTGGACCTCCACCAGCATCAAGCCCAGCCGCGCCTGCAGGTAGAGGCTGTCCCTGTTGGCCTTCAGCCCATCCCTGAGGCTCTGCACGGCCTGTTCCTTGATTCCCAGGGAGAAGAACAGGTTGGACATGTGGCTGTAAGCGGGAATATAGTCCGGCCGCGTGGTTATGACCTCCTTGAGGTTCTTCAGGGCCTGGTCGTGGCGCCCCTCGCGGAAATCCTTGATCGCAGTCAGCATTTTTATCTGCAGCGGCAGCAGGCTCTTGAGGTCGTCCTTCGGCCCGTATTTTTTCTGTCCCTTGGCTTTTCCCGCTGTGATGTAACCGAGGGTCCTCATCTTGCTGATCATGTCCTGTTCCACATCGTCCAGATTCTGCTCCACAACATCACCCCGAAGCTTTTTCTGCAGTTTCTTCAGGTCCTTCTCGAGTCGGGTGACATCCGATTTCGATGCCAGGTTGAACTCCTCGGCCACATCGCGTTTCAGGTCGTAAACCTCTTTGATGGGCTGGTCGATGAACTTCATATCCCCACGGATAAAACCGCGCAGGGGGGCCCATCCGGCGGTGAGATTCGGCGTCATGGATTCAAAATAGATAGTGGCATCCAACCGCCCCTTGCCTTTAGCCAGGGGCAGGAGGGACTCTCCCTGGATGTGCTTAGGGCTTTTCAGTCCCAGGGCCTCGCACACCGTGGGAAAGATATCCATATGGGAGACGTTCTCATGCACTTCTGCCGGCTTCCGGGCCGGAACGTACACGAACAGGGGCACATGGATCGTGCTGTTGTAGGCGAAATAGCTGTGTGAGATCTCGCCTTTGTCCCCCAGGGCTTCGCCGTGGTCGGCGGTCAGGATGATGATGGTGTCGGACATCCTTCCGCTGTCCTCCAGAAAATCGAACAGCTTGCCGAGCTGCTCATCCATGAAGGCGGCTTCTCCAGAATAGGGATCGTCTTTGTACAACTGATCATAAGGAGCCGGAGGATCATAGGGATCATGAGGATCGAACAGGTGGACCCATGAGAACCACTTACCGGTCTGTTTGGAGATCCACTTAATGGCCGGCTCCAGCACCTCGTCCGCACGGCGCTGGGCGAAATAGAGAGAATAGGGTTTCTGCACACCGTAATTGTCATCGTAAAGATCGAATCCCTGGTCCAGCCCGAAGCGTGAATCCAGGGGGAACGCAGCGATAAAGGCCGCGGTGCTGTAGTCAACTTCCTTGAGAAACTCGGCCATTGTGAGGAACCTGTCTTCTAGCTTGAATCCGGGGTTGTCGGAGATGCCGTGATAGAGCGGTGTGGTCCCGGTCATGATGTTGACATGCGAGGGGAGAGTTACGGGATTATGGGCGAAGGCACGGTGGTACACGGCCGACCGCGAGGCCAGCTTGTCCATGTTGGGGGTGCGGACATAGGCATCCGTATGAAAACTCACCCTGTCGTAGCGGAGCGTGTCCACCGTGATGAGCAGGACGTTATAATCCTTCTGTTTGGCGGCCGCGGTCAGGCTGAGAGACAGGCCCAGCAGCACTATGGTACTTATCTTTAGTAATTTCATTCCTAGTATCCTCTGATACACTGATTCCAAGGGGCAGGTAAAGTATATAAAGTATACGGCGAGATCCTCTTACTTGCCCTCAGATATATTAGACTCTATTTTGACGGATCATCTTCCCATTTTTTGGAAAAAATCAAGATTTGCCCGCCTCTCAATCCCGGCGGACGGCCTTTATCACGCTATCTCCAGCGGGCACGGTCAAGGCCGAGACGCGTCCGTCCTCACCCGCGGCAAACTGGATCTTGAACGTCCGGGCCAGGTCCAGATGGTAGCCGGCAAAGGCGCCGTCCGAGAGGGGCAAAAACGGGATGGACAGGCGGGGCGCCCCCATGGCCGGGGCCATGCCGATGTTGGACCCGTCCTTCCAGTAGAGCCCGAAATAGATGCTCCCCTTCTCTCCCTTGAGCTCGACGAACGTCTGGGCCGCTTCGACATCACCCAGGGTCGCCGGCATGGTCATGTGGGCTATGACTAGCGCGACCTTCCCGGTGCGGGGGGCGTACCGCTTCAGGCGCATCTCGATAAGATCCCGGACAGGCTGCTGTCGCCTTTCCCGCTCGTGCAGGACGGCATCGAGGGGTCCATAATCGCCCGCCAGGACCGCCGAGAACACGGTCACGGAGAGCTTATTGAGCTGGTGGTACCGCTTCCTGGACTCGGGACTCAAACCCAACAGGGCGTTAATGGCAGACTGTCCCTGCGGCCGGACCAGCAGCCTGCCCTGGCTGTGGCTCACCTCCAACAAATCTCCCCCGAACACGACATAGGATCCCACGTACCGCTCCGCCCCCGGGACCGATGTAATTGTTGTGGCGGGCGGGATCTCGACATCCCCTCCGAACACCAGAGTCTCGATCTTGTCCCCCACGACTTCCATCAGGGTCATCTGCCCGAAGCTCTGGTTGCAGAACAGCATGGTGACGATCCCGGCATCGAGATACCGCCGGAGCTCCGAGCTGCTGCCCAGTGAGCTCCCCCCGTCATGCTGTATGAGCAGGCCGATATCACGCTCCAGGATGTCCCAGCCATAGCCGTAGTCGTTTTCGACCGGTGTGAACATCTTCTTTTTGACGGACTCAGACAGGACCTTATCTCCGGGCAGGGCCAGGTGCCAGCGATACATGTCCCCGGTCGTGGACAGGATGCCCCCGTTCCCCAGGAGATTCCAGTACGGGTAGGGTTTTTCCAAAGGAGTCCCGTTATCCCGATCTCCCACGTACCAGTGGGCGACAACCCGGACTTTCCAATCGGGCAGCCTGTATCCGGTATTCTTCATACCGGCCGGAAGGAACAGCTGCTCCCGCTGGAAGGCCTCGTAAGTTTTACCGGAAACCTTCTCGATGACGGCCGCCAGCAGGCTGTAGCCGGCATTGGAATAGGAAAATCTCTGCCCGGGGGGAAACTGGAGGGGGCGCTCCAGAATCTTTTTCACCGTGGTATCCCGCAGGGCCTCCACAAAGTCCGGCCCCACGGCATCGACCACTCCCGCGGTGTGCGTCAGCAGGTGGTGCAAGGTGATCCCTTGCTTGTCCTCCGGCACATCCTCGAAATATTTGCTGA
>JAUXEH010000395.1 GCA_030620655.1 Candidatus Aminicenantota bacterium
CGAGGAAATCCTGTACATGCAGAGCGAGCTCATCGCGCGGGCCGGCGGGACAAGCGAAGAGGACATTCAGAAAAGCTTAGATGAGGCGAAACGCATCTACAGCGTTTTGAAGTCTGGACAGGACAAGATGGCTATGGAACAGGCCCTGCGGCGCATGTACGAGGAAGACATGGCCAAGCTGAGTGAAGAGGAACGCAAGAAAGAAGAGCTCTCTGAAGAGGCCATCGGGGCCCAGCTCAAGCAGATCCTCTCGGACTGGTTTCTGTTCTTCCTGACCTATGACCCGCGGCCGGTCCTGAAGGACGTCCGCTGCCCGGTGCTGGCGCTCAACGGCGAGAAGGACCTCCAGGTCCCGCCCAAGGAGAACCTGGCTGAGATCGGGAAGGCTCTGAAGGCCGGGGGGAACAGCGATGTCACTCTGAAGGAACTGCCCGGACTGAACCACCTGTTCCAGACGGCGGAGACCGGGGCGGTGAGCGAATACGGGAAGATCGAGGAGACCATCTCACCGGCCGTGCTTCAGCTCATCGGAGACTGGATCCTGGAGCGGGTGAAGGAGTCGTTCTCATGATCCACATCCTCATCGGAGCGGTGACAACCGCAGCTTTGATCCGAATCATCCAATCCACCACCAAGCGGAAGCTGGCAGTCAAATGGTGGCAGTGGCTGCTGGTCGCGCTGGAATATGCCTACATCATCTTCGTGATGGAGGTCATCGCCAGCTTCGTGGAAGAGGGAGCGGTCAAGGGCGCCTTGGTCATGGGAACCGTCCTGGGGTTCGTGGCCCTGATCGCGGGTTTTCTGCTGGCCCGCCTGGTCTTTTCGCGCAGGACCGCCTGAGAAGGGGATCGAGATGCACGACAATTCATTCAAACGACGCGATTTCATCAAACTCCTGTCCCTAGGGGGAGCCGCTCTAGGCGTGGGGATGACAGCCCCCACCGTGATCGGGACGACCGCCCGGGGCACCCTTCTGGCCTCCCGGGAAGAGTACGGAAATTTCACCGTGGAACAGAGCCGGATCGAGGGTTTCCCCTACCAGGTCGATCCCGACGTTCTCAGACCCATGAGCGAAAAATTCACGACCTTCAGCCGCAACGTCTGGTCTCCGGAACGGAGGGAGGCGCTGGCCGAGGCAGAAAATATAACATACAAGAACCTGGTGGAAGGGCGGGGCCGGGTACCGGATCAGACTCGCTTGGACTACGCCCTCATGGCGGCGGCCTGGACCTATGCCCAATCAGACGGGATCACCTACCGCTGGGACGGGCCTTCTGGTATGGTACGGGGCAGCGGCCTGGGAAGCATGGGGAAGTGGGACCCGGCGGACATCGACATGACCTGGGAGGATGCGACACGGGCCGTGAAACACGCCTCCCTGTTCTTCGGAGCCTCGCTCGCAGGAGTCGCGGAGCTCAATCCGCTGTGGCTGTACTCCGACCACTTCGCCCCGCAGCGAAACGACCGGGAGCGGACCATCCCGGTGCTGGCAGAGGGCGAGCGCTACGAGAAGACGGACGAGGCTTGGTACATACCCCGCTCCTTGAACCGCGTCATCGCGCTGGCGTTCGAGGAGGACTACTACGCCATCGCCAACTCTCCGGGAAGGCTCGCCTCAGCCGCCACGGGCAACGGCTACTCCCGGATGGCCGTCACGGCCTCGACCCTGGCCGAGTTCATCCGGGGGCTGGGCTTCAGGGCCCTGCCGGCCGGCAACGGCCTAGGGCCGAGCATCCCAGTGGCCATCGACGCGGGGCTGGGGGAATTGGGGCGCCTGGGCCTGCTCATAACCCCCAAGTACGGGCCGCGTGTCCGGCTGGCCAAGGTCATCACGGACATGCCGCTCCTCCCGGATGCCCCTATCCGCTTCGGAGTGACCGAATTCTGCGAGAGCTGCATGCTCTGTGCCGTCGACTGCCCCAGCCGGTCCATCACGGAAGGGCCCAGGACCTGGGAAGGCCGCTCACCAGCCAACAACCCGGGCGTGTACAAATGGTACGTGACCCCCGAAGGCTGTTATGACTTCAACGGCTTCAGCTGCTCCAACTGCAAGCGGGTCTGTCCCTTCACCAAACCCAACAACTCCTGGCTGCATCGGCTGATCCGTAAGGCGATCGAGGGGCGCATCTCTCCCCTGAACAACGTGATGGTGACCATGGACCAGGCCAGCGGCTATGGGCGGCAGCTCTCGGACAGGGAGTTCTGGCGCCGGGACGGCCACAAGACCATCACCGCCCGCGAAAAAATGTAGGGGACGTTCCCCTAGAATTCGATGAGGCCGGAGAGCTTGAGGATCTCCAGGTAGTTGAAGATGGCCTTGAGGTCGGACTTGCTCTGCGACTGTGCGTCCAGCAGGTGCTGGATGTCCAGGACGCTGTTCTTGCCGTTTATGAGCAGGTTCAGCTCCCGGGTGTTGCCCACGTTCCGCCGGTTGTAGGGGAACTCCTTTTTCTTGTCAGCGGGAACCGCATCGATGAACTCGCTGTAGCCCCGGTATCCGTTCTCCTTCACCCTGGCGGTAGGCCTGGGGACGATCTTGGCGGCCTTCTGTTCCAGCTCCGACCACTCGATCTTGACCGGCTCGACCCTCCAGAATGCCGCCCTCTGCCTCATGTGGGCGTCGATGGTGGCAAGATGGGCATCGCTCAGGGACTCCACGCTCTTCTTGAGGGCCGCCACATGCTCGCCCACACGCGTCTTGTCATCTGCCAGTTCGATCACCGTGTCCAGGGTGGCAGCCTCGTTTATGGCCGCGGCCTTAATGTACATGC
>JAUXEH010000456.1 GCA_030620655.1 Candidatus Aminicenantota bacterium
ATCTCCGCAGACGACAGCAATGGATTGGATAGTGTGGTCAGCCCGCACTTTGGGCGCTGCCCTTACTACGTTCTGGTAGACCTCGATGGCCGAGAAGTGAGTCGGGTCAGCGCGGTGGAGAATCCTTACTACGGTCACCACCAGCCGGGGCAGGTGCCCGGCTTCATCCAGAGCCAGGGAGGCGACGTGATGCTGGCCGGCGGGATGGGACGGCGGGCCATCGGTTTCTTCCAGCAGTACGGCATCCAGGCGGTGACCGGAGCATCCGGCACGGTGCGCCACGCTCTGGAACAGTATCTAGGCGGGGTGCTGCAGGGAGCTGAGCCGTGCCGCGAAAGCATCAAGCACGCTCACGAAGAGGTCTCTACTAAGGGCGAGTACGAGGAGGACGAGGCAGGTCGGCTGCGGGAGGAGGTCCAGATGCTACAGCAACAGTTGACCAAGGTGATGGAACGGTTGGACAGGTTGACGATTGGTTGAATTCAGACCTCCGACGGTTGAATTCAGACCTCCGAGGTTTCGGAAAACCTCGGAGGTCTTTAGGGAGGAAGCAATTGCTCAAAGTCGTGGGCATTATCGGGTACAAGAACAGTGGCAAAACCACGCTGACCCATGCCCTGGCCCGTGAATTGACTGGCAGGGGCCACAAGGTGGCCGTGATCAAGCACTCATCCCATCACCTGGACCTCCCAGGGAAGGACACCACCGCGCTGGCGGAAGCCGTCGGTCAGGTGGGGTTCATCTCGCCGCAGGAGTCGGGGGTCTTCTGGAAGAAGTCGCTGAGTCTGGAGAACATCATCCCTTATCTGGAGGCGGAGTTCATCCTCGTCGAGGGCTTCAAGGCAGAGAAAACTTTCCCCAAGATCGTATGCCTGCGGGGAGAGCCGGACGACCGAGACCTGTTCGACGGCCTGGCTATCTGCGCTGTCCTCCCTCCCCCCTCGCAGGGGGGAGCCGGAGGGGGGTCCTACGGGCTGGCCGACCAGGTGGAGTGGGTAGGCGACAGGCTTGTCCTGAGCGAAGCCGAAGGGCTCAGGGCACCGCTCCTCGGCCGGGATGAGGTGGGCAAGATCGCCGACCTGGTGGAGGAAAAAGCCTTCAAGTTGCCCAACCTTGACTGTGGCGGCTGTGGACACGAACGGTGCTACGATATGGCCCGTGAGATCGTTGCCGGAACAGGCAGCGTAGGGGATTGCATCTCCCTGCAACCGGCCACGGAGATCAGAATAGACGGGCGGCCGATGCCTATGAACCCCTTTATCTCCAGCATCGTGAGGGGCACGATCCTGGGGATGCTGTCACCGCTCAAAGGTTTCAAAAAGGGAAAGATCGAGATCAGCATCTGATGGCGTGAACATTCACATGGGTGATCAGGGAGAAACAACCAACTTCGACCACATGGTAGCAGATCTGCAGAGGCAGATCATCGAACAGGAACGGGCGCTCTACTCGGACAAGGTCATCGAGGAAGCCCACAATCCCAAGAACCTAGACCGTATGCCTGAGCCGGATGTCTGCGGGATCGTGCGCGGTTGGTGCGGTGACACGATGGAGATCTACCTGCGGCTGAACGGCGAAAGGATCGAGAAGGCCACTTTCATGACCGACGGCTGCGGGCCATCGGTGGCCTGCGGGAGTATGCTCACCACGATGGTACAGGGGATGTCGCTGGATGAAGCCAGTGAGGTCCGGCCGGAAGACCTGCTCGAAGCCCTGGATGGCCTGCCCGAGGAGAGCGTTCACTGCGCCGAACTGGCGGTGAACACGCTGCGGCAGGCCATTGA
>JAUXEH010000468.1 GCA_030620655.1 Candidatus Aminicenantota bacterium
CGCCGGCTGATCAGAAAAGATACTGGGGGGCGTCCCCCAGGGAAGGTCCCATGACGAAATTCGCATTCTACGGGGCGGGCAGCTACGGCACGGCCGTGGCCCATCACTTTGCTTCCCGGGACGGCTATGAGGTCATCCTCTGCGGCCGCGATCCCAAGGTGGTCGAGGAGATCAATTCCCGGCAGCGGAGCGCCCGCTACCTGGGGGATCACCCCCTTTCGCCCCAGCTGCGGGCCACGATCGACCTGGAGGAGGCCGTGGATGGCGCTGAATGCCTGTTCCTGGCGGTCCCGGCACAGACCATGCGCGCCGTGACCGGCCGCGTCCGGGAGGTTATCCGACGGGACATCACCCTGATCAGCCTGGCCAAGGGTATAGAGATCGATACGCGCAAGCGCATGTCAGAGGTCATCGCCGAATCCCTGACCGGGACCGGGCCGGGTGTGGAGATCATGTCGCTTTCCGGCCCCAGCTTTGCCAGGGATGTGGTCGATCCCGACAAATCGGTGGCCCTGTCCCTGGGAGGCAGGTCCAGGCACCGGCTCAGGAAGATGCGTTCCCTGCTGCACTCGCCCAGCTTCCGGGTCTTCGGATGCAAAGACCTGGCGGGTGTCGAGTGGGGCGGGGCGCTCAAGAACGTGTTCGCCCTGATGGCGGGGATCATGAAAGGGGCCGGAGAAGGCGACAGCTACCTGGGAGAATACATCCCGCGGGCGCTGGTCGAGATCGACACCATCAAGCGGTATTTCGGGGCTCGCCGCGACACTTCCCGGGCCGTCTCCTCGCTGGGGGACCTGATCATCACCTGCAGCGAGGCCAGCCGCAACTTCCGCTTCGGGCGGGCCTATGTCGAGTGTTTTAAACAGGCAGGTTCCTGTAGGGAAGCGGTCAATCTGACCTTCGAGGCCGTGGGCAGCACGACGGTGGAGGGATACCACACCCTCAAGGCCATACACCGCTTCGTGTCCGAAAAGAACATGTTCGCCCCCATCATCCGCGAGCTCTATGACATCCTGTACGACTGCGAAAAGACCGGGAAGAGCCCGGCGGACGCCATCGCCTCTTTCCGGCAGGCGGACAGCCTGCGCACCTGGGAGAACCTGCGCACCTATTCCCGCATCCTCAGCACCATGTTCCCCCGAGTCTGGTACCGCCGCTACCGAAAATAAAAAAGGGACAGGCCCCAAAAAATGGGACTGTCCCGTTCTTTTTTGGGGCCTGTCCCCAATTTATTGGTGGGGGAGTTCCCGGATCCAGATGTTGCGGTAGCGCACGGGATTCCCGTGGTCCTGTAAAGAGATGGGGAGCCTGTCCGCATGAGCCTGGTAGGGAGGCCGCTGCTTGTGGCCCGTGGGGCCTGTCAGTTCCTCATGGTCCTGCACCAGGATGCCGTTGTGGAATACCGTCATGAAGGCCGGCTCCAGAAGCCCACCGTCGGCATCGAAGCGCGGCCGGTGGAAGACGATGTCATAGGTCTGCCATTCTCCCGGAGGCCGGCAGGCGTTGACCAGCGGCGGGTACTGTCCGTAGACCGCGGCGGCCATGCCGTCGGC
>JAUXEH010000346.1 GCA_030620655.1 Candidatus Aminicenantota bacterium
ATGCGCATCAGTGTGGTTTTTCCGGCGCCGTTGGGGCCCAGCAGGCCGAACAATCCCCTGGGGATGTCCAGGTCGATGTCTTTGAGGGCCAACTTGCCGCCGGGATAGCGTTTTGAAAGCTGAGATATGGAAATTTGCATGTTTTTTCCTAGTGATTATATTTAATGGTTATATCCCTTCAAAAAGCCTTCATCTCATTAGACTGTTGTGGAAGCTGTTTCCTTCAAAAAAAAAGATCAAACATGCTGATCCTCCTTCGCCTGGGGTTCATCAAGGATCGCTCGGAGCCGGCTGAGCTCTTTGCGGGACAGTTTTTGACCCTCCACGAGGTGTGTGATCAGCGGGGCGAGCGAACCTCCCGTCAGCTTGGCGGCGAGTGATTCCAATTGGCTGACTGCATAGGTCTGGCGATCGGTCTTAGCTGAGAAGAGATGAACCGACAGGCTGCGGTCGCGCTCAACATATCCCTTATCTTCCAGGCGCTGCAGCAGTCTTTGTACAGTCCCGTGCTGCGCCTTGGTCGCGTCAGAATAGAGCTGCTCGCGAATGTGACGAGCGGTCAATCGCTCTTCCTGCCAAAGCAGTTTCATGATCGCCAATTCCGCGTTAGCCAGTGGCGGTTGTCTCATTCTCGGCCTCCTCAAGGTCGAAGCTAATGTACGCCATTAGTCTCTTTTTACCCATTTTACGGCATCGGCCACCACATAGGCGGCGTCGTTTTTATCGGAGAGTTGGATGGAGTTGGGCCCGGCTGCCAAAGGAAAAGTCCCGATGAGGTTCCATCCCAATTCGGCGTTCTCGAGATCGACCTCCACCTCTTCGATCCCTCCCCGGGAGGAGATCGAAAAAAACTTATGTCCACGGGCCTGTCTGGGCGAACGGCCCGATGGTTCCGCGCTTCGGGTTTGTCGCTGTGCGACTCCCTGCCGCATCTGCCTTTGGATACCCTGGTAATAATAGATGTCGTAATCTCCCGAGTCCTTGATGTCCGCATTCCAGGTAACCTTTTCCCTGCCCTGCCCGGACTTTTTCAGATAGGCTGAGCGGACAAACTCTCCATAAAAATCCTGGTAGGTCGACTGGGTCCAGATCGCAGGGGGATTCAGGATATTCATGCCGGTAAAAGCCGGGTCGTCTTCCCTGACCCCGAACAGGTTTTGCAGGATGCGGCTGAGCCAGTGCTGCTTAGCCGTGCCCAGGATCTCAAACCCCGGGTCTTCGTTATCGACGATGATCTCATCCTCAGGGAAAAAATCCGTCCGGTCATAGGGCCTTGCTATCTCCCCACGAAAAGGGCTCTCCTCCCTCAAGTCCCTGGCTTCCCAAAAAGACACATCCAGGGACGCGGGAATGTTCTGGGAGACAAAGGTGTCCACATTCAATTGTTGAGGAGCCTCATCCAAAACGAAGCCTATTTGGAAGGTGGTCTGTGCCGGGATAAAGAGCGCTCGAGAATAGATGTCCGGCCTCGGACCTCCCCGCACGGGCCGGCCCCGCAGGCTGATCTTGGTGATGCCGTCCACAGAAGTGGGGTTGGCGACTAGTAGTTTTACCTGAGTCCGGGTCCTCTCCCCTTCGATCACATCATAGCTCTCGACATTGCGCACCAGGAAGCCTGGGATCCGGGTGCCGGTGTACCAGGGGTCGACAATGTCGGCAAGGTCGATGCCGCCCAGGTCGGAGAGGAAATCCTTCAACTCCTGCTCGGAGATGTTGCTGTGTTTCTGACGGTTGATGAAACTTGTGATCTTCCTCTTGAAGTCATCTTCCCCGTACCGGGCTTCGATCAAGGCCAGGAGGGTCTGGGCTTTGGCCTGAAGAGCCCCGTGCACAACGGCCGTTTCAAGTTCCGGATCTTCGATCATCGCGGCCAGCGAGCGGCCCTTTAAATCTTGATTGGATTCCTCTTCCGGGGAAAGTCCTTTCCCGGTTTGTCTGTCCATGGTCAGGGGAGTCGCCACACGCTCCCGCAGATACGATTCGAATACATAGTTGAGAACGGGCCATTGTGGGGAAAACACCTGTGAGTTGAAAGAGAAAAAGTTGGGAAAAAGATCAAACTGCGTTTCGATGCCGGCCTGGAAGTTGAATCCGATCCTGTTTCGTCTCAGCCTTTCCATCGTCTCGGCCGTGACCGGATCCAGGTATTCACTGTTGCCGATCAAATTCCAGTTGATGAAGCGCCACAGCACGCCCCTTTGTATCTGTCCGAGGGCGACAGGCACCTCCCTGCCCAGCAGACTCTTTTCCACCTGCAGCGGGAAGCGCAGTTGACCATACGTGTTTATCGTGCCCATTTCCGGGAGAAAGGTGAGCTGGGGCTGGACCGTTTCATGCGCCACAGTCCAGAGACGATGAAAGCTGCAGATGTTGATGGGGACCTCTACCAGGGAGAGCCGTTTGTAGGGGTAGTACACACCGAGATACACTTCGAGCCGATCTAAGCTTTCCCTGATGAGTTCAGTGAGCCGTTTATCGACTTGGATATCGCTCATGAGGGGAGCGAAATAATCGTGGCCCGGCCGCACATAGAGAGAATAGGTGAGGTTGTCGATCTCAATCTCATGAGACTGGTAAGAGCCGATCGTGAGGGATATTTTCGGCAGCAGAACCTCGGGCCTGAAAACATGCTGCGTTGTGCTGCCAAGGGACTGGGTCTCAGGTATTCCCTGAGAGATGGCGGTCAAGCCCTTGGGAGTAGTGACTGTCAGGGTGTATTTGGAAAAACTGGGAGCGGCCACGGCCGGGTAGGCGGTGCCGGGAGGAAGGCCGGGGATCGGGTACCATCCGCTTTCCGGTGTGAGGTGGACAAAATCGGGGGTAACAAAAGCGTAGTGTTTGGGAATATCATAGATCCATACGCGGTACCGGCTCTCGTAGCGCTTGTTTTCAATATCGAGAAAACAGTATCGCTCATCGATCTTCCCCGAGTAGGTCAGGATCAAGCTGATCGAATCTTCCGGATCGACCGGCTCTTTCGGGGTCACATGGAGGAGATGGTTGTCCTGTCGGAAATCGAGCGGGACGCCGCCTAGGGTCACCGATCCGACCCTCAATCCGGGATGGAGCGACAGCAGCAGGGTATCGAGCCGAGACGGCGATTCATTGGCCATATCCATCTGAGTCGTGACGTAGATCTCTTCGCCCGAGTGTTCGAACTGAATATCATAGCTGCGCACGGACGCGGTCTGTGCCCCCCGGAACTCCTGACTCGCAGCCCTGAGCTGCCGGCGGAAGGTCCGATCGGCGTAGCGGCCGCTTGTATAGCTGACTC
>JAUXEH010000042.1 GCA_030620655.1 Candidatus Aminicenantota bacterium
AAGGTGGGGTAAAAGGTCCCGCGGCTGGTCTCCCCCACCCGGTGCCCGGACCGGCCCACCCGCTGCACGGCAGAAGAGATCGAGGGGGGGGACTGGACCAGGACCACCTCGTCCAGGGCCCCGATATCGATGCCCAGCTCCAGGGAGTTGGTGGCCACGATGGCCTTGAGGTCACCGGATTTGAGCTTGTTCTCCACCTCCAGCCGCAGCTCCTTGGCCAGGGAACCGTGGTGGGCATATGCGATGGGCTTCTCCGCTGCGGAGTTGATCTTGAGCGTGACGCTCTCGCTGAGCCTCCGGCTCTTGACGAAGAAGAGGGTCGAGCGGTTCTTCCGGATGATGTCGCGGAACTCCTGCACCAGGGGCTGCCAGAAGGTCTCCGCGGACTGCGGCTCCGAGCTTTCCTGCGGGAAGCGGACGCTCAGGTCATAGGCCTTGGCCGCATCCGACCGGATCAGCGTCACTTCCCGGGGCACATAGGAAGGGTTGCGGGCCTCTCCCTCCATGCGCAGGCCCGCGACAAACTCGGCCACGACCGGCATGGGTTTGACCGTGGCGGAGATGGCGATGCGCTGAAACTCACCGCTCAAAGGGACCAGGCGGTCCACCGCGGTGATCAGGTGGACACCCCGCTTGGTGTTCACCACGGTGTGGATCTCGTCCAGGATCACGGTCGACAGGCTTCGGAGGAGGGTCCGTCCTCCCTGGGAGCTCAGGAGGAGGTTGAGGCTCTCCGGAGTCGTTATGAGGATCTCCGGCGGGTGGCGCAGCATGCGGCGCCGGTCGGCCTGGGGAGTGTCCCCGCTCCGTGTCTGAACCCGGATGTCTGGGAAAGGGCGGCCCTGCTCCTCGAACACCTGCTCGAGGGCCGAGAGGGGATGGAGCAGGTTGCGCCGGATGTCGGTATTCAGCGCCTTGAGCGGCGAGACATAAAGGACATGCGTGCGACCTTTCTCCCAGGCCCCAGTCACCAGCTGGTTTATGGCCCACAGGAAGGCCGTTAGGGTCTTGCCGCTGCCGGTGGGGGCGCTGATAAGCACGTGCTCGCCGGCCGAGATGTGGGGCCAGGCCTTGTGCTGGATGTCCGTGGGTGGGCCGATCTCTTCGGCAAACCAGCGGGCGATCAGGGGATCGAACAGGTTCAGGGCCGGGTCATTCCCATACTCCATGATACTTTTTCTTCGGGTCAAGTATAGCACAGGGCCTATGGTGTGAACATAAACGGACGTATGTGCCTATGCCATGAGGCGGAGGAGTCCGGCCCGCTATTCGTACCGCAGGGACTTGATCGGGTTGGCGAGCGCGGCCTTGACGGCCTGGAAGCCTACGGTCAGCCATGCGATCAGCATGGACAGCACCGCGGCCAGCAGGAACCATCCGATCTGCGGCAGCAGGGGGATGCGGTAGGCGAAACCCTGCAGCCAGCGGTCCATGGCCCAGTAAGCCACGGGCCAGGCCAGCAGGTTGGCCGCCAGCACCCAGCGGGTGAACTCCCTGGACAGGAGCAGGACGATCCCCGATGAGGAGGCGCCCAGGACCTTGCGGATGCCGATCTCCTTGGTGCGCTGCTCGGCGGCATAGGCGGCCAGCCCGAAGAGCCCCAGACAGGCGATGAACACGGCCAGTCCGCTCAGGTAGCCGAACAGCTGCCTCTGTCTTTCTTCTGAGCGATAACGGCGCTCGAACACGCTGTCCAGAAAATAGTGCTCGAAAGGCAGCTGCGGGTACAGGTTTTTCCAGGTGCTCTCGATGAATGCCAGTGTCCCGGGCAGGTCTTCGGTCTGCAGCTTGACGGAGACATTCCGGTTGGAGGTGCTGCTCAGGAAGAAATTCATGGGCCGGATCGCGCTGCGGAGGGAGGAGAAATGGAAGTCCTTGATCACACCGATGACCGTGTAATAGATCTTCAGCTCCCCGTAGACCTGGATGACCTTTTTCCCCACAGGATCGGACCACCCGAAGCGCCTGACCGCCTCTTCATTGAGGATCACGGCTCCGGCGCTGGCAGGATTCCTGCCGCCACGCACATCGGTCGGAAACTCGGGCGAGAAGTTCCGGCCTGCCAGCAATTCGATCTCATAGGTGTCCAGGAAGTCATAGTCCACGGTGTTGTGGATGAGCTCGATCTGTTCGTCCTTGACCGCCCCATCCCAGGTCACATTGTTGTACATGCCGATGGAGCTGGGGAGCATCAATGATCCGGTCACGCCGCCGATGCGGGGATTTTGTAGGAGGGCGGCCCTGAGCGGCTCGAGGTTGCGCATGACCTCTCCGGCCTGGGCGCGGATCACCACTATCCGGTCTTTCTGGAAGCCCAGGTCCCTGCTGTGTATGTAATGAAGCTGCCGGCCGAATATCATGGTGCAGATGATCAGGATGATGGAGATGCTGAACTGGGTTACGACCAGGATCTTGCGGAAAAGCGCGCCTCTGGCGCCGCCGGTCAGGCGGCCTTTCAGGACATGGCCCGGCTGTATTCCGGACAGGAGAAGGGCCGGATAGCTTCCCGAGAGGACCCCGGTAAGAGCAGTAATACCCAGGAGGAGCAGGATGGTGGGGAGGCTGCCGAGATCGGCGAAGGCGACGAACTGGCCGGTGAGCCGGTTGAGGAGCGGGATGCCGGGGAAAACAAAAACCAGGGCCAGCACCAGGGCCAGGCCGGCATAGATCATGCTCTCTCCCATGAACTGACGGATCAGTTGGCGGCGGGCCGCGCCCACCACCTTGCGCAGGCCGATTTCCTTGGCACGGTTGGCGGCGCGCGCAGTGGACAGGTTCATGAAGTTGATGCAGGCGGTGATAAGAACCAGGATGCCGCAGGCCAGGAATATGTACAGGGTTCGGATGTCCCCGGTGTCGCTGACATTGGAAAAGAGGTGGGACCTGGCCAACTGCTCCAGTTTGAGGGCCCTGTGGTCATCTTCCCGGACATGGCGGCCGAAGACCCCCATGATCTTGGCCTCCATCTCCGGGACGGAATGGCTTTCCGGTAACATGATGTAGGATTGGATCTGCTGGCTGAGCCAGTTCTGGAGAAAGCCGTCCGCATTGGGCATCAGCTCCCCCATGGTCACGAAGGGAGCCAGGATATCCGGTGCGAGGTTGGTCGTGGTCGGATGGTTTTTGATGACCCCTGTCACGGTCACATCGAACTTGGACCCAAAATCCAGGGTCAGGGTCCGGCCCATGGGGTCTTCATGCCCGAAGTATTTTTCCGCGATCTCCTCGGTGATCACAGCGGAGAGGGCGTCGCTGAGGGCTCTTTCCGGGTCCCCGGACACCATGGGGAAGGTGAACATCCGGAGCACACCGGGATCGACAAAGACGAAGTTGTCCTCGTAAAAGCTGTGCTCCCCCTGGGAGACCAGGGCGCGCCCCGGCGAGTAGAAACGGGTGAACTCGACCACCTCCGGGAGTTCCTGGGAGAGCGCCTCGGAAAGGGGGACGGGTGAAGAGCGGGTCCGGAACACGCGGTCCCCCAGGTCCTGCTCCACGTTGATGCGGTAGATGCGCCGGGCGTTGACATGATGCTTTTCGTACCGGAACTCATACTGGATGAAAAGCAGGATGAGGATGAAGCAGGCCATGCCTACGGACAGGCCGGCGAGGTTGAGCAGCGAGTAGCCTTTATGTTTCTTGAGGTTTCTCAGGGTGGTCTTGAGGTAGTTTTGAAACATGATCATGCTCCATTAGAAGTACGCATGTGCCGTATAAAAGGTTCACAAAGAATTGGGGAAAAGCGGAAATGTGTGCGCGGGGAACAGCGCAGAGTCTCGACCGCGTCGATACCCATCCGGGACTCGGACCCCTCTATCCGGTATTCCCCCGCCTGTGAGGGGCGCCTCGGGTTCGTGAAGACGATGCGGACGGCGGTTGTGTTTTTCACCTCACCCAGGTCGAACCGTTCCGCCCCACCCACGCCGCCGCCCGCTCCTATGCCTACCCAATCGCCGCGTTCCGGCTTGACGTAGACAATATAGTTCTGCAGCATGTTGGGGAGGCCCTGTCCCTGGCGCCTCGCATACACGAGGAGGTCGTCTCCGGGACCGTTTGTGATGGAGATCCCCAGGTCCAGGAAGCCGTACAGGTTGACGTAGGCGTATTGGCCGTCCGGCCGGCCGAGCGCCAGGTCCGGATTGTTGACGTTCTGGGTCTCAGGCAGCACCTGGGACGCATACTGGGCGCTGGTGCCCCGTGCCTCCCGGACGTCCTGCGTGGCCTCGGGTTCTCGGTCTATGGTCACCCGTGGGGCCGTGCTCTTCGGGGGAGGTGGGGCGCTCGCCTTTTGGGGAACCGGCTGGGATGACCTCACGCTCACGGCCGGGGTCCCGACGCTTTTCCCAAGGTCCGCGTTGGTCACCACCCTGACGGTCTTCCCCTTATACCTGGCGCGGCGCTGCTTCTCCTTCTGAGCTAGCTCGTACAGGCTCTGGGCCGAAAGCAGGGAACCACACAGTAGGAGGAGAAGGATGGAGAGGCATGTCTTTTTCATCATTGGTACCCCTATTAATATAAGGGAACGGGCAGAGAAGTCAATTCAGCGGACAAAGAAAGCGCATGAAGAGGAGGACACGACCCCGGTGCTGCCCTCCTCGGCCGTGAAGACCAGAGAGTACCGGCCTTCTTCCAGCCCGGGTAGGGACAGCTCCAGGAGCAGGATGTCGGTGGGCCCGTCCTGTTTCGAGTCCAGAACCGCGAACGAAAGAGGTGATTCTTGACCGCTGGACGCGTCCTTCAGGAAAACCGAGAGCCAGGTCTCAGGCTCTGGCACGGCTGTATTATTAATGCTCCGGACCACGGCCATGAGGGTGCGTGTTCCGCGAGACAGGTCCCCCATAAGGGGGAGCCAGCGGTTGGACAGGAACGGGTAGAATTCGGACAGGGAAAGGGCACCCTCTCCCCCCTGCGATTCCTGAGACAGCCGCAGGAACCGGGCCCGGTTTCCCGGGACCAGCACCAGCGGCGTGTCCATGTGTACCCCCTGTGCTCCCGGTTCTGCCACCTGGATGGCGGCGGCGCCGACCGCGGATTCCCCGGAATTGACGTCGCGGATGACCAACCGGCTCTGATATTCCCCCGGCGGGAGCTCCGCCACCGTGTACTGGAACAGCACATCCTCGGGGATGGCCGAGAACATCATCTCGCCCCGGTTGAAAAATACCAGGGTGTCTTTTTCATCGTAGATCAGCGTCAGCAGCTCCGCTGTGCCCGTGATCCGGTCCTTGATCAGCTCGACCGGGAGGCGCGACATAAGGATCACATGGGCCTGCCCGGATCGCGAGCAGCTCAGGGGCAGCAGAGGGAAGCGTACAGGCTCCTGATGGTAGGGGGCGGGGCTCAGGGCCAGGTCGAGGAGGTGCAGCTGCTTTTCCAGGTCGGAGAATTGTTGATAGGGCTTGGGATTGAAATAGCCGGCCTGGGCATGGACCTCACAGCCCTCCCTTCGGAGCTCGACCTTGACGGCGTGATATTTGCCGTCCCAGGCCGTGTCGATGTAATACCCGAGCACATAGTAGTTGCCGGTCGTTTCCTGGATTTCGGTCGCTATTGCCTCGTATTCATCCACATCTTCGAAATAGCGGCCGCCGGATACGGCCGCCAGGGCCTTCAGGTTGTTGTCGGCGATGAACCGGTGCCCACGGATATTGGCGCGCTGCCCCAGGGAGTTCACGGCATACACCAGGCAGTTGGAGGAGGCCAGTTCCCGTCCCATGCGCTCGTACAAGGGCTGCAGCTGGGCCAGGCCCCCGCCCGAGAAGAAAACGATGTGTTTGTAGCCGGGGATGTATCTGAGCGCCTTGGCCAGCTCGCTGACCTCCAGGGGCAGGAAGGCGGCACTCCGGATCTTGAGGGCCAGGGAGGGTTCCACGAACGCCGTCTCCCGGCCCAGCACCTCGGTCGCTTCGCCTTCCGCGCCCAACCCGGCTGCGGCTTCGGCCCGTGCCATCTCCGAGTACCAGGTCATGCCCACGGGCGTTTTCCCGGGCGGGACCTCCCGGGCACTCTCGATGGTCTCGCGGAGCTTGGCGCGGTCACGGGTCAGATAGGTCAGCAGGTTCAGGCCAGTGCTGGGTGTGAAGGAGAGTACGGCCGCCTCATCCTCCGGCAGGAGCTGGGTGTCGAGGAAGTACAGGGCGGCCCGTTTGGACTTTATGACGCCCACATCGTCGTTTCCCACGATATCCAGGAGGATGAAGAACTTGCGGTTCAGGCGCGCCGGCCCGGGTGTGCGCGTTTCGCTCTCGGCTTCAGCCGAAGGGCGGGCGCTGTCCGGGGGAAGCAGGAGGTGACGTTCGAAATCGGTGATGTCCTGGCGCTCGTTGTTGTCAAAGAGGACAAAGTCCTCCCGGCTCAGGTCGGTCACAGGCCGGCCCTGTCGGTCGGTGACATAGACCTGGACCAGCTTCAGGGTGACCGAAACCTCATGCTGGAGTTCACCCTGGCCCGTTCCTGTCGCGTATGTCTGTGCATCCTGGATACCCAGGCTCAGGAGGCACATGATCAGGAAAAGGGACGACTGCCTCATCTCACCCTCAGGATGCGCGTGACGCTGGCGGCTGCCCCGGTTGTCTTGTCTTCGGCCTTGATCTCCAGGGTGTAATCCCCCGGCTCCAGTTCCGGCAGGTCCAGCTCGGCTAGGATGGTGTCGGTGGCGCCGCCCTCCTTTATCTCGAGGACGGAAAGGGAAAGTGGGACCGTATCCGGAGAGTCGCCCCGCCTCAGAACCGCGGTGATGCCCGGTGCCTTCACATCGGTGTTGACCGCATACACCCTCATGACCGCCGTGATCTTCCGGGATCCGGGACGCAGAGTCTCGACCAGCGGTGTGAAATCTTGGGTCAGGAGGGGATAGATCCGGTCCAGGGAATGGATGTTTTCGTCCTTGGCTTCTGTTTTTTCATCAAATCCGATGATGGAAGATCCCTGTCCGGGGATGAACAGGAGCGGGGGATAGAGCCTCATGCCCGACTCCCGGGCCTCGGGAATTGTGACCTCGACGGCCGCCACCGCTCCCCGGCCGCTCTCCAGGTTGCGGATGGCTACCCGGCAGTGGTATTGACCGGGTGGAAGGGCCGAGACCGTGTAAACGTAAAACTCCTGGGATTCCAGGGTATCCGGATCCAGCTTCCTGCGCTGGGTGTCGAGAATCAGGTTGTGTTCCTCATAGATCAGGGTCACCAGCTCGACCTCTCCGTCCAGGACTTCCTGAAGGTCCGCCTTTGGGATCCGGGAGAGCAGCACGACGTTGGGCTCGTCCGCCTCGGCGAAAGGCAGGGCCACGGCGGAGAAGCGCAGGGGTTCCTGGAACTGCGGATTGTCGCTCATGGCCAGGTCGAACAGCCGCAGCTGTTTCTCGAACCTCGTGAGCTTGGGGAAGGGTTTGGGATTGAGATAGCCCTGCTGGGCGATGACCTTGCTGCCCTTGCGCTCTACCTCGACCTTGAGCTCGTGGTATTTGCCATCAGCGGCCTCATCGGTGTAGTAGCCCAGAACGTAGTAGTTGCCGGTCATGGTGTGGAGTTCCTGGTTGATGCTCTCGTAGCGCTTGACGTCCCCGAAATACCTACCTCCAGAAAGCTTGGAGAGGTTCCTCAGCATGGAGTCACCGCGCTCGTCCGCAGTCTTGAAGAAGTGACGCGTGCCGTCGGTGTTGACGGTGTGGATCGGGCTCGAAGCTGTGGCGAATTCCTTGGCCATCTGGTTGACATTCTTCTGTATGAACGTGTCGCCCTGATAGAGCTGCCGGGGGAATCCCTGTGAGAAGAGCACCACGTTCTTGTATCCGGGGATGGTGCTCAGCGCCTTGGCCAGCTCCTCCATCTCTTCGATGAAATCGAAATCCTTGAGTTCCTTGGCGTCGCTTTCCGGGTTTCGTTCCGTACGGATGGATACGGGCAGCGCTGTGTAGCTCCGTGCCCCCACTCCTGTCCTGGCCTCCATCTCCGCTTCTCCTGCATCCTGTTCACCGCTCAACGTGAGGTCCCCGCGGCTCCTGGTCTGCCTCTGGAAAGGGTCGATCGTTCCGCCCCAGATCATCTCGTTAAAGTTGGATATGATCTCCCTGATCTGGGCATGATCTGTGCTGAGGTATTCGTGGAGGGCGATGCCCCGCAGCTGGGAGTAGACTAGGATTCCCACCTCATCCGTGGGCCTGACCTGGGTGTCCAGGAAATGCAGGGCCGCCTTCTTTGACTCGTTGAATCCGTCGACCTTCATGCGTGCCAGATCGAACAGGAAAAAGAATTTGCGGGGCAGTTGCGGTGGCCCCCCGAGAGCCGCGTCGGTTGGCACCACCTGAAGCAGGTGTTTCTCGAACTCGGTGACGGTCTGCGGCCGGCCGTTATCGGAGACGATGAAATCCGATATTTCCAGGTCGGTCACGGGCCTTCCGTCCTTGTCGAGCACATAGACCTGGATGAGCTTGAGCGTCACGGCCACCTCGTACTGGAGCTCGGCGTCCTGTGATCTCTCCTGGGTGCCCCCCGGGGCTGCCAAGAGTCCGATCACGAGTGGAAAGGCTGCAAGCCGCTGAAATAAGGTGTTTGGGTGTCTCATGGCATTACCTCCGGATCATCTCTTCATGGCCTCGGCTGTGGCCGCTGGAGACGTCCTTGATGACCGGGCCTTCCCTCAGCCGGAACTCCACGGCCACGGCGAACACCGCCGGGATCGGGCGGCCCTGCTTGAGCACCGGTTCGTAGCGCCACTGCTTCAAGGCGTTATGCGCGGACCGCTCCAGTTCCGGGTGGGTGGAGATCAGTGTTGTGACCTTGGTCACGCGCCCTTGAGTGTCGATGCCGAGGTTGAGGATGACGGTCCCTTCCACGCGGGCCTCCCGCAGGCCGGCCGGGTATTCGGGCATCACTTCGCGCAGGGGGAGGGGCGGAGGAAGATATCCTTCGCCGCTGAAGCTGCCGGGCACCACATGCTCGCTTCCGGGGTCGACCTTCCTTCTGGACACGCTGATGGACAGGAAATAGGCGTGGCCGTTCTCCGGGAAACCCAGGACCACGGGCCAGTCATACTCGAGGTCGATCTCCGTGTCCAGCAGGTCCGGATTTTGCCCACCTGCCTCGGGACCCTGGAGCCGATTTACCTTGACCCTGAGCCTCAATCCCTGTGGGGAGACCTGCTCCGGATAGAAGGCGATGGGATAGTTCTGTTCGGACAGGGTGATGGTCCCTCCCAGGTTTGTCTTCTTCCCGTCCCAGATAAAGCGGCTGGTCGTGATGTGATTGACGCTGCGGAGTTGATAGATATCGAAGAGCTCGGCCCGTATCGCGGCGATCAGTCCCTGTTCCGTTCGGAGCCTGGCCGGATCGTTGGACACGAGGAGCGGAGCGATAAAGGACGAGACCACGACATCGGAACCCGCGACCGGGGCCTGCCTCGATCCCTTGAAGAGCCGGGCCTCGATGATGATGTCCTGGGCGGTCAAGGCCGGGGCCAGAGCCCCGCAGGCCAGGACGGATATCAGGGCGATTGTTTTGAATGCGCGCATCATTCTCCCCCGCTGTCCTTACTCTGGACGAACCAGATGTAGGACCCGGATGAGGTTTGGAAGATATGGTGGCGGGCCTTTTTTCCTTGAACCTCGGCGAAGTTCACGGTGACACTGGCCGCAGCCGGGGCCGCGGCGGTCATCCCGGGTGCGGAAGAGACGGTGGACCTCTGCTGGATCAGGAGATTGGCGGCGATAAAGAGCGCTAGGCTCAACGCGGCCACGGCATACCGCCAGTGGATGAAACCCGGTGCGCCGGCCCGGATCTTTTCGGATTCCGGCTCGGATCGGGAAGCCAAGATCTTCGCCTTGACACGAGGCCAGAGGCTGGGCTCCTGCCTGATCCAGGGCGGGATCTCCGCTGCGGCGCGGGCGGTCGGCTCACCCAGGGCAAGATCCCGGCAGCAGCGCGGGCACTCGGCCATGTGCTTCCGGAGTAGCCATCCCCGTAAAGATTGGATGGGAAGCAGCACATACAGGACCTCGCAGAGTCTACACATCTTTATTCTCCTTCATCCATTTCCTGAGTTTGCGCCGGGCATTGAACAGATAAACCCGGGCCGTGCTTTCGGCGCAGTCAAAGATCTGGGCGATCTCGACGGCGGTGTAGCCATCCCGGACTTTCAGGAGCAAAGCGATCCTCTCCCGGTCCTGGAGC
This sequence comes from Candidatus Aminicenantota bacterium, assembly GCA_030620655.1. Classification (GTDB taxonomy): domain Bacteria; phylum Acidobacteriota; class Aminicenantia; order Aminicenantales; family Aminicenantaceae; genus JAUXEH01. The sequence goes on from JAUXEH010000042.1 coordinate 10,161, forward strand.
CTACCCAGAAGCCGGTTGATGCCGTCCGAAAAATCGGGATTGGAAAAATGGCTGTCACCTGAGCCATGGTCAAACTCCACCGCCGCCCCTTTCCTCATGTAGAGCATGAAGGACTTCTCTTTGCGGATCTTGTCCAGGCACCGGTGATAGGCGATGGCATACAGCCAGTTCTTGAGGCTCCGGCTTGGGTCATACCGATCCAGATGGAGGAATGCCTGGACGAAGGCGTCCTGAGTGGCGTCCCGCGCTTCCTCCGGGTTCCGGAGGAGGCTCCAGCAAAGGGCCATCAAGGGTTCCTGATATCGGGTGACGATCATTTCAAACGCCTCGGTGTCGCCGTTCAGGCAGCGGGTGATGATCTCATTCTCTTCCATGAACGTGTCGTTCATCCTGTTTACGGCTGAGGCGTGGAAAACGTTTAACCTCTTTCATTCTAGCAAGAATGAGGGGGCAGGTCTAAGGGGTGACCTCTGTCAGGTTCGGCGTCAGTCTGGTGTGATCCGGACGAGGATCTTGTGTCCGGCCTCCAGACGCTTCTCTTCAGGCCACCGTTCTTCACCCACCCCGGTCAATCGGAAGGCCGCGAGACGCAGTCGGCCGTGATTGACCGTCAGTTCCGCTTCATACACGGTGTCCGAGGCGGAGATGCGGCAGCTCCCCCATGCGTCGCCTGTAGACCAGAAATAGATTCCCTCTCGAGGAGCGAAGCCCATGCTCCGTGACACGCCCGAGTAGCGGAATCCGGCGAGGGCCGGGACCGCGGCCCAGCTGGCCATGGCGCGGGCATAGTGATGCCCGCATTCCGCCTCGTCAAAGGGATTGCGCTTGCGGCCGTCGTAGCGGTCCCGGATGTTGCGGATACAGAGCAGCCCCTCATCCTCCATCCCCTCGAACAGCATGCCCACGGCCGCGGCATACTCGAAACCGGTCATTACCTCCGTGAAATAGGGGAAAGGATTCTGGGGCCTTCCCTTGGGATAGCTGGCCATGAGCAGGGCCGACTCGCCCCCCAGGGCAAAGGAGCGCAGGCAGTTGAAGTGGTCGAAAAGGCCTTCCCGCAGGTTGTATTTCAAGATGCTTTTCAGGGTGGTCCGGACATGTTCCCGATCGGCCAGGTATCCTAATCCGCAGATGTGGGCCATGTACTGCCCCACCAGTTGATCGACCAGGCAGCCTTTGCCCAGCTGGTAGTCGGGCTGCGTGGGGTCCGAGGCCCCCATCCCGATCAGCAGGCTGGGTGCGATCTCAGACCTGTCCTTCGGAGGACGGATCCGGTGCTCGTAGTATTCCCCGTTGAACAGGTGGGTGTCCATCCAGCGGCTGCCGCGCCGGTACAGGTCGCGGCAGGTGAGGGCGAAATCCTTTTCCCCCAGATAGGCCGCCATCTCTTCCACGGCCCGCAGCGCCCCCAGGTACCAGAAACCCATCTGGGGATTGGGCCCGTAATACTCCACATCCATGGTGTTATGCTGGGCCCCCTCCATGACACCGTCCTTGTCCGCGTCCCAGCCGCCGGGGATCCAGCAGAACTCCATAGCCTTCTTGGCAGAGGGCCAGGCCCGCTTGAGCAGGTCGTCGTCGCCGGACAGCTGCCACTCTCGGTAGAGCTTCATGAGGCACCCCATCTGGCCGTCGGCGGCGGCCTTGTTGAAGTTCTGCGCCCTTTCCAGGGGGAGCGAAACCCGGAAACTCATGAGCCCGGTGTCGTCGGTGGCGTGCATGAATTCCGTTTCCCGCATGGAGCGTGCCAGCTCACCGAAAAGATATGCCGTGGCCTGCTCATAGTTCCAGACGTGGGTGCAGGAGCCGTGACAGCATCCCCGGGTGTTGCTCGAGCCCTCGAACCCGAAGAAGCGTCCGTCGGCGGTGCGGAAACAGGTCTGGGAGCGGAGCGTACTCAGGTTGAAGAGGGCGGCCTCCTTGACCGCCGGAGGCAGAGAACTTTGGCAGAATGTCTGCACGAATTCCACGGTCTTGCGCTCGAGCCCAGGAAGCTCGGGAACGACCTTCTCCGCCACATCCCAGGCATCGGAGTAGCGTGTGGTGTAATAGTTGCCGATGCGGTCGGCCTCGTTTCCTTCCGGGGTCCAGGTCATACGGTTGGGGAAATGCCAGGTCAGGAAAAAAGTCACCTGCCTGCTAGCCCCGGGGGCGATGTCGACCGCTGCGGATAGGGAGGCCATGGGGGTGTCGTCTTTCGGAGAGGCCCGTTCTACCAGGATGCCATCGCTGCTGAAGTCGTCCCAGAAGTCCAGGAAGGGCGTCCCCCATCCTCCGGGCAGCCAGGCGGTCCGGGAGGAGAGCACCTCCTCAGAGCGAGTGGTGAGGGCAATGGTTCCCCACTGCTCCGACTTGGGATCCACCCCTTCCGAGCTCATGAATATGCCCTGGATGCGGTCACTGCGGCGGAATTCGTTCCGGTTGTCTTTTCCGCCGGTGGCCATCGGGTCTCCGGTCCAGGTCTGTGCGACCTGTGAACCGTCGCGGCCGATGAAATTGGGCAGGCTTCCGCAGATGGCGGCGGTCAAGGGTGCGTCGGTCGTGTTCGTGATCTCGAAGCGGAGGACGGCGATGGGAATACCGCTTCGCTCCGCGTCCCCCGGTATCAGGGGGTTGAAGCCCTGGATCCGGATCCGGACGGGCATGTCCGGGTCGGATAGCTCCACCTGCCCCAGGGGATAGGCGGCGCTGAACGTGCATTCCCGGAAACGGGGCAGCCCGTGGTTGATTGTCGTGCTCCCGTGGCTGTTCTCGTAGGCCGAGAGCGGCAGGGGCCCTTCCAGGGCGCGTGTGCGCGCCCGGCCTTCTTCCGTCCGGGTAAAGATGGCAAAGAATGGCCCGTAGCGCTGTCCGATGTTTGGAGTAAAGCCCTTGGCCGGCCGGTTCATGATCTCCCAGTCTCGCAGGTCTCCCCGGCCTCCCAGGGACACAGTCCCGGTCCCGATCCCGCCCAGCGGCAGGGCGATCCGGTCTACATGATCTTTATCATAGGTCTTGAGGACCGGCCACTCCGTCTCCGAGGGCGCTAGATATCCGGTCAATAGGATAACCGACAACACAATTCCTGAGAATCTAAGAAACAAGCTCATGCGGACCTCCTATCTCATGTTTGTATCACACTGCGCCATGATAGAAAAGATGCCGGCAGCCTGTCTGGTTGACGTTCTCCCCAGAATTTGGATAAGAGGGGTCAGGCCCGATCCCTATTTTTCGATGATGCGGTATTCGTAGAACTGCGCGCCCCGCATCCGGTCCAGGATGAAGATCCTGTCGTCGTGGATGCGGATGGCGTCGGCAAAGTGGTCGATCGGGAAGGCGGTAAGAAGCACGCCATCGGCGTCATAGACCTCGAGCCGGTAGATGTCGGTCCTGGTGAGGTCGGTG
>JAUXEH010000015.1 GCA_030620655.1 Candidatus Aminicenantota bacterium
CTCGCCTCCGGATGGCTTCCTTATCAGCTTGCCCGACTGATGTAAAAATCAACAAGGTTTTGGCAATGCTATACAGAGGGGGTGGTTGGACGGCTTGACAGAGGGCGAGGGGGGTCGATATAATTCCAGCAACCGGGCAGAAGCTGCACAGCTCGGCCGGTACATACCGATGAAGCGAGAGAATATCCTGAGAAAGATCGAAGAGATTCGCGGGGAGCTGGCCGAAGACCGGTATGAAATCATGAAAGGCAAGATCCTGGAAAGGACGTTTCATCTGCACAAGTCCGCCCGCAACCCACTGAGCCGCAAGTTCATAGAGAAATTCCGTACCAAGCTGATGCACGAGGTCGAGCTGGTGCTGGGACCGGTCCTGGACAATCAGAGGGAGATCAATCTTCGGTTTCTGGACGAGATTGAACGGCTCAGACAGGCCTGTCTATCTGGAATCCCCGGCAGCGCCGGACAGGACGATGAAAGACCGCATACAACGCCTTCTGAAGACGACCAGACATAGGCTGGCGAACATGGGGGGAAGTTCACCTGTCAGAACCATTGCCGTGTGTGCCGCCCAGGTCCCCTTTTTCCAGGGAGGAGCCGAGGCGCATGTCCTGGGTTTGGTGGATAACCTCCGTGACAGGGATTATGAGGTCGACCTCATCAACATCCCTTACAAATGGTACCCCCATGATCAGCTCCTCAAAAGTATCGAAATCTGGGGCATGCTGGACCTGACCGAGTCCAACGGAAAGCCTATCGATCTGGTGATCACCACCAAATTTCCTTCCTACTTCGCCAACCATCCCAACAAGGTTCTCTGGCTGATCCATCAGTACCGTCAGATGTATGACCTCTTCGGTACCGAATACTCGGAGTTCGATCCCGCGGATGCCGCGTCCATGGCCTTGCGGGATAAGCTGATCGCCATGGACACCCGGGTGCTCCGGACCTATCCCCGGATCTATACCAATGCCGGGAATACAGCGGCCCGTTTGAAGACACACAACGGCATCGACGCGGAGCCACTGTATCATCCCCCCCGCCTTAGCGGCCGGTATTATTCGGACACATATGGGGACTACATCCTGTCCGTGGGACGCCTGGATAAGCTCAAACGCGTAGACGCCCTGCTGAGGGCCATGCGTCACACGGCCGCCGACATTCGCTGCAAGATCGTCGGAACCGGCCCAGAGGAAATGAGCCTAAAGGCCCTGGCCGGGGAACTGGGGTTGGAAAAGCGTGTGGAGTTTCTGGGATTCGTTCCAGATGACCGGCTCCTCCGGGAATACGCCGGATGCGCCGCCGTCTATTTCGCCCCGCGGGATGAGGACTACGGGTATATAACGCTCGAGGCCTTTCTTTCCCGCAAGCCGGTGATCACCGCTGTCGATTCCGGGGGCCCCCTGGAGTTTGTGGAGGACGGGACAAACGGGCTCATCCTCCCTTCCCTGGAAGCAGAGGAGCTGGGCCGGGCCATAGCGTCACTGTTAAATGACCGGGAACGGTGTTCTCTGTGGGGGGAAGCGGGATATGGCCGTGTGAAAGATATAGGATGGGACCACGTCATCCGGGCCCTGCTCGGGGAAGAGGAACACGCATGAAGGTCGCCGTGTTCAGCCCCCTAAACCCTGTCAAGTCGGGTATATCGGATTATACGGAGGAGCTCCTACCCGAGCTGGCAAAAGAGGCCGCACTGGATATCTATATCGATGGGGGATACAAGCCCTCGAATCCCGGCTTGGCCGAGCAGTACCGGATCATAGCTTTTGATGCGGAGAGCTTTGAACCCGAAGCCTACGACGCCGTGCTGTACCACATGGGAAACTTCTACGATGCCCATCGGTACATTTACGAATGCCTGAAGCGCTTCCCAGGGATCGTGGTCCTGCACGATTATGTGATGCAGGGATTTTATGCGGAGCGCTATGTCGCCACAGGGAATTTTCATCCCTATCAGCACCTGCTTGAAAAATATTACGGAGAGAAGGGGAGAGAGATCGCACAGTCTATCAAGGACCGGAGTCCGGTGCCTATCTGGGAATCTCCCGAAGCCGTCCAATTCCCTCTCTGTGAAGAGATCATCGCCCATGCCCGGGGTGTCGTTGTCCACTCCCGGTTCGTGCACGACAGGATCCGGGAGCTAACGACAGCTCCCATCACCGTCATCCCGCAGCATGGACACATTCCTCTGGAATTCGACACCGCATCCATACGTCAGAACCTGGGGGTGGTGGATGGAGAGCTTCTGATCTGCGCTGCCGGATACGTGAGCAGGAACAAGCGCTATAAACAGATAATGGCTGCGCTGCATGAGCTTCGGGGCATTCCCTATAGGTTCGTGATCGCCGGAGAGGACCGCGGCCGTATCTTAGACGAGCTCCCCCAGGAAAACCGCGTCGATTTCCAGGTTTTAGGGCATCTGCCTCTCAAGGAGATGGAATCTGTGATGTGCGCGTCCGACATCTGCATCAATCTGCGTTACCCCACCATGGGGGAGAGCTCCGGGGTCCTGGCCCGCATGATGGGATACGGAAAGCCCGTGCTGGTCACCAACCTCGGCTCCTACGCTGAATTCCCCGACTATGCGGTCCTCAAAATCGATGCGGACCTGGACGAAACTGAGATGATCAAGCGTTTCATCTGTGCCCTGGCACAAGATGAGGATTTTCGGCTGTCTGTGGGGAGAGAAGCCGGAGCGTATGTGGAACAGGAATGCAGCATTCTCAAGTGCGTGGAGCTTTATACGCGTTTTATCCGGGAATGCACAGAAGGGGATCAATAGAGCATGCAGGATCGATCGACTCTGAAGGAAGAAATTACCCGGCTCAAAACCCGCCTCTCCGATGAGAGGGCCGGGATCACGGAAATCACGGAGCTCCTTCACCTCGGGATCGAGAGGGAAGCGGGAATCTGGGAATATGACTTCGATGAGCTGGGAGCGGAGATGTGGCGCCGGTTCGCCCAACTGGAGGAGCAGCAGGACTGCATCTCCGAGGAGGAGACTTTCCCGGCCGGTCGGATCTCCTCTGGCATACTCCGGAGGCTGAAAAAGCTGTACCGGACACTGACCGGCCCTCTGGCACGCGCCATCATCGACAAACGGAAGCAGTTCAACCTGGACCAGCAGAACCTTCTCAACAAAGAGTCTGTTCCGTTCTATCTGTCAGTGATCCTGACGCTGCAGAAGATCAAGGACCGCCTGAATGTCATGGAAGAGTCCCTGTCGAAGATCGAGAACGAACTGGAGGAACAGTTCCTGGAGGTTCAGAGGCTGGGCAGGGACGAGCCGCCCGAGGCCGGAGGTTAATCGCATGACTGATCGGTTGGAGGCCTTCCATGCTTTCCTGGCTGCTGAACCGGCTCCGGCGCTAGAGGCCGTGACCCGCTGTCTCTACGAGGGATTGACTGGGGAGGAAACTGGGGATGAAGAGGAATGCCTGAAGGAAAAGATCGAACTGGTCCGGCAGACGCGAGGGCTCCAGTCAGCGGTCAACGTGCTGTCCCGGCTCGAAGTGGCTCTGGGTTTCCGTAAGCCGTCCCTGGGGCTGTACGACAATGCTCTGCATTTTATCGGGGGAGCACAGAAATACGGATGCACTCTGGCCCACACTCTTCAGGACGATTTCGAGGTCACGCTGATCGCCAACTCAGAGGTCACGCGGGAACAGCTGGAGTCCTGGTACGGCCTGGATCTCGCTCGCTGCCGGATCAAGGTCGTTCAGATCCCGTATTTCGAAGAACGGGAAAAGCAGCGGGGTGTTTTCGATGCCGGGCTGGTCGAATTGAGAAAAGACAACCCGTTTCATGCGATAAGCCTGGAGAGCGGGAAGTACGATGTATTCGTGAACAACTGCATGCTGGAAATGGTCTATCCACTTGCCCCCATCTCCGAGATGGTGGTGCATTTCCCGGAGCGGGAGATCTCCCGCTTTTTTCATGTAGGCCGGTACACGCATATCATCTACAACAGCCGTTACACTGCGACGTGGATCGCGAAACGCTGGCGGCTCGAGCCGCACATCCACATCTATCCCCCTGTCGACATGGTTTCTCCTCTACAGGAATGCCTGGAGAAAAAACGGGACATCATCCTGTCTGTGGCTCGATTCGAGCCGGGCGGCAACAAACAGCAGTTGGAGATGATAAAGTCATTCCTCCAGCTCCGCCGGCTCAATCCCGGGGATACAGAGGGCTGGAGGCTGGTCCTGGTCGGAGGGAGCACTCCGGCCAATCCCTACCTGGAGAGGATAAAGAGGTGGCTGGCGGACACCCCCGCCTCCAACATCGAGCTGCGGGTCAACACCCCGGTGGGGGAGCTCAAGGAAGTGTACAGGACCGCACGCATCTTCTGGCACTTCAGCGGGCTGGGGCAGCGGGATCCGGCGCGGATCGAGCATTTCGGCATGACCACGGTCGAGGCCATGCAGAACGGCTGCGTCCCGGTGGTGTTCCGGGGCGGGGGGCAGACGGAGATCGTGGAAGAGGGTGTGTCCGGTTTCATGTTCGGCTCTCCCATGGAGCTGCAGGAGAAGACCCGGATCCTGATGCAGGATCCTCAAATGTCCGTCAAGCTGGCCGGCGGCGCCCATGCGCGCGGCCTGGCCTTCACCAAAGACATGTTTATGGATCGTGTCCGGAAGCATTTTTCCGGTATCTTGAGCGAGTACCGCTTCCGGTAGAATCTGGGTGGCTATTCCAAGGTTTCCAGGGCCCTGGAGTTGTTGTTGGTCCGGATGACCATGAGGACCTTGCCGGTCCCGGCAGACGAGCAGTAGCAGCAATCGATGTCGATCACCGCATTGCCCAGGAGGGCACCGATCTCGGCGCCGGCTCCGATGCGGTCGCCGATCATCACGGTGATGACCTCATTGATGTTCACGGCATATCCCAAGGATTTCAGGCTCTTTTCCGCTTTTTTATTGTCAGAGGTTACCAGATAGAAAACGCCCTTGTCTTTTTCTGCATAGGCGTTGAGGGCCCTGAGGTTGACTCCGCCATTGGCCAGCGTGCCCATCACGCGGCCCAGGATGCCGGGTTCGTTGGGTGTGATAACATGCAGTTCTGTTTCGAGTTTGACTTCGTGCATTTTCTATTCTCCTCTTGGCTGAGAGGCCGCATTATACCAAAATCCGCAGGGAAATTCACCCGCGGTTGTGTTTTTTATGAATTATCCGGGATATAATGGAGATGCATGAAGAACATCCGACTCGCGATAATCGATAACGCCATGGACCATTCGGTTTACACACCGGTGGAGCATTGGCGCAAACATCTCCCCATGGAAGGCGAAACCTATCGTGCCCCGGCCGGTGAATTCCCGGACCTGCAGGACGGGTACACGCATCTGATCCTGACCGGCTCCGAGGCGTCGATAATGGAGAGGGAATCATGGGTGGACGACGAAGTTGAGCTCGTGCAGAAGGCGGCGGCCGGAGGGCTGTCTGTTCTGGGGAGCTGCTGGGGGCACCAGCTGCTGGCCCTGGCTCTTTCCGGGCCGGAAAACGTAAGGCGGTGTGACAAACCGGAGATGGGATGGCTTCCTATCCGGATCACGGTGGACAACCTCCTTCTCGGAAAAAGGGGCCGCATCTATGCATATACGGTCCATTTTGACGAGGTGGTGGGGTTGGGTGGAGATTTCCGCGTCCTGGCAACAACGCCTCAGTGCCCTGTCCATGCCTTCCAGGTGAGGGGCAGGCAGATCTGGGGCGTGCAGTCCCACCCGGAGATCGGCATCCCTGACGGCCGCGAGCTGTTCCGGAAGTTCCTGGGCCTGGGGAGCCCGGCTGCACCCCTCTTCCAAGCCGCGCTCGCTTCTCCGGCAAGGGACACCGGGGCGATCCGGGGGATCATAGACGCCTTTCTGGGATGATAGAACAGCAGGTCCAGGATTTTTCCTCCGGTCAGTCATTTTCTCTTGACAAAAGGAGATAATTATCATTTATTAATACTTACCTGATATTTTAGGGTTAAGGGATATTTATCCTTGCCATTTAAATGTAAGATCTAAAGGAGGAGGCATGAAAGCAAAAAAAATTATGGCACTGGCCGTCGGGTTGCTGGTCCTGTTCGCCATGAGTTCGCTGGCAGAGACCAAAAAACTCAAGCATATCGGACGCTACACCTTGGTCCGCATCAAAGGAGAGGTCCCTACTTCTGAGGTGATGAAGACTCTGGTTGACCGGTATGCGGGCGACATCAAATATGGATTCGATCTGGCAGGATTCGGTGACCTCTATCTGCCCTTCATGGATCAGATCAGATCCGAGAATTTCAAAGAGGGTGAGCTGTCCGTGGGACAGCCCATTCCCTGGATGTTGTTTCGGTCTCAGGGAAAAGTCAAGATCGTCAAGGATCTGGAATGGGCAGGCCAAGGCCCTCTCCCGATTTTTGTGTTCACGGTGGAGAAGGACTACAAATACTATGATTTCATGATGCCTAGAGCCTGCGGCAACATCTCGTTCCTGCGGACCCGGGAGGCCCCTCCGCCGGTTGCGACCTGCGACATCCAGGTGAACCCGGTCAGGGCCAACATCAACGATCCCATAAACGTGGATATGAGCGGATCCCGCAATGCCACTTCGCTTGAGGTCGAGGTATACGGGCCTGATGGGCAGAAAGTGACCTCCAAATCCCTGACTCCGGACTCTCCACGCTGGCAGACCCGGTTCGCCGAGCCTGGTGAATACGTATTCAAGGCCAAGGCCGTCAATGCTGCGGGCAAGGCCTCCATCAATCCCTGTGAAGCCAAGACCTACATTAACTTCCCGCCGCTGTGCAAGATCTGGTCCTCCTGCATGCCCTGCCCGAACTATGTGGGACGCCCCATCACCTTCGATGCCTCCAACTCCACCGACCCGGACGGGGAAGTGGCTAAGGTGGACTTCGAGATCAAAGACGAGACCGGGAACATCGTCGACACCTATTCCGACAGAGAAAAACCCTTCAGCATGGAGAAGGTTTTCGAGAAACCCGGGATCTACACCATCACGGCCGTGGTGACCGATGATTTCGGCGCCATGTCCGAACCCTGCAAGATCGAGGGCCTGGAAGTCACCCAGAAGAAGTTATACGGCGCACTCCATCTGGCGCCTTTCTGGGCAAGGGGCAGCCACGGTCAGTACATTGGCGGCAGGATTGGAGTTTATTTCTGGCTGATACCGGGCAAGCTGGACATCCAGGGCAATGTCGGCGGCGAGCTGGCCCTCAAGGACGAACCCTGGAAATCGCTGGCCATGGGTGACGTCCTGCTGAACTACCATTTCGGGCCGTTCTTCATCGGCGGCGGCGGTGGATTCACGACCGCGGTCAAGGATACCCGCGAGGCGGACTTCGACCTGCTGGGCAGCCTGGGCTTCGACATCTTCAATAACTGGACCACCATTGGATCGATATACGGCCAGGTGCGCTGGCCCATCGGCGAAGACCGTTCCTTCTCAGACAACCACAAGCTGGAGCTCGGATTCCGGCTGCTGTTCTAGGTCGGTGTGCCTCCGAAGATGTGAATACACGGGCCGGGGCAAGCCCCCGGCCCTTTTTTTTTAGATCTCGGAAGATAAAAAACGATGCAGATCGCGTTGATCGGGGCTGACGGCCAGCTTGGCTCCGATCTCCTCGAGCGCCTCGTAGAGAGACATGAGGTCCGCGCCTGGACCTATCCGGATGTGGACATCACCCGGCCGCAGGAACTGGACTCCCGGTGCCGGGAATTGCAGCCCGATCTGCTCATTAACACGGCAGCCTACAACCTGGTGGATGGGGCCGAGGAAGACCCGGCGGCTGCGTTTTCCCTCAATGCGTTCGCTGTCCGCGATCTGGCATTTATCTGCCGGGACACGGATACGATCCTCATGCATTTCAGCAGCGATTATGTGTTCGATGGTACCCAGCGGGCACCCTATTCAGAGGAGGATTCGCCGTCCCCCTTGAGCGTGTACGGCGTGTCCAAACTGGCGGGTGAATACTTCGTGCGCTCCATCCTGTCCCGATACTTCCTGATCCGCACCTGTGGCCTGTACGGCACGGCCGGGTGCTGGGGCAAGGGATACAACTTCGTGGACACCATGGTGCGCCGGGCTCGGGAAAAGCAGCCCGTCCAGGTGGTGAACGACCAGTATGTCACGCCCACCTCCACCCTGGAACTCGCACACCGCCTCTCGGACCTGATCGAGGTCGGGAGGTTCGGTCTCTTTCACATGACCAATGCCGGCCAGTGCAGCTGGTACGAGTTCGCTGCTGAGATCTTCCGCATCCTGAGTATGGAGCCGGACCTGAGGGGTGTGGATTCTGCGGCGTACGGGGCCAGAGCCAAGCGTCCGGTTTTTTCCGTGCTGGAGAACCGCCACGCCGATCGGATCGGGTTGCCGGGATTTTCACCCTGGGCGATAGCCCTCAAAGACTACCTTATACGTAAAGGCTACCTCAAGTAACCTATCATCCCACCCGCAGGGTAAAAGATGCCGACATTTGGTGCAAAAGAGTTTTTCGATTGGAAATGTCGGCAGCTTTTATGAATAATTCAGACTAGAAGAATTTGCCGAGCTTATTGATCTCCTCATTATAATACTTCCGGTAGAGGATCTCCCATTCCCGGCTTCCATCTTTGATGGGTTTCTTCTGGGACTCGATCTTTTCCGTCGCTTTCCTGTCGATGAGATCGTAGAGCTTCATCTCATCCTCGATGGAGCGGACGATGTTCAAGCGGATATCGTTGGGCTCATCCAGGAATTCGACTTCATCGTCTGCGAACAGAGCTTCGAGGATTTTCCTCGAAAGGAAGTTGATCTTTTCTCTGGACAGCCTGATGCTCATAGGACGATGTCTTTTTCCTTGGCCAGTTTGGTCTTTATCATTTTGAACATCGTCTGGTACTCGATGTTCTCTCTCCGGATCTTTTCAATGTGCTGGTTCAAGATCTCCCTGACATCCTGGTCAAGTTTGTCTTCGTTCATAAATTCTTCTGTGATGAGATGGTTCAGGCTTTCCACCAGCCTGTTCCTGTTGTCCGCGATGATTTTTTCTTCTTTGAGCAGATCGCGGCAGATAGAAAAAGCCAGGTGTTCGATCTGCAGCTTGCTCAATCTCATGGTTTCCATACAATACACTACATCCGGGCAAAATTCAAGCCCATACCGGGGCCGGTTGCAGGTCATTCCTAGGGGGGAAAGTACCGGGCTGCTCAGACACGGCCTGTTTTCCTCCGGTCGGACCCTGAAGAAAGGGGGCTCAGTTTTCCTTGGAAGACAAGTAGAGAGATAAAAGGAAACCACCGACACAGATCCCGAAGATCAGGATCATCATCAGAATAGCTTCAATCGTCATAGTTGCTCACCACGAATCGCTTGGTAATGAGTTTGTTGAAAAGTATAAATACCGCGAGAGCCACGGCCCATTGTAAAAGCACCGTCCCCACAGACCCCCTGGAGAAGATATCGAGCCAGTTTTCCGGATCGCCCTGGTAGCTGTCCCAGAACCACCAGACCAGCATCACGATGATCTGGACCGGCAGTAAGAATTTGACAAGAAAATCGAATGCTTTCCCCAGTTTGATCTTGTGCGCGGGGTCGGTGATGATCTCCTCACGGAATCTCTTGGGGCCGATCTTCAGGACCATGAATATGAAGAACGAGCCGCTGACCAGGAGTCCCAGGCCCCAGACATGATCCTGGTTGTTGAAGAAGCCCATGCTTAAGGCGGAGGGCAGCCCCAGCACGAAGCAGGCTCCGCCTACGATCAGGACGGCCTTTTTCCGGGAGAACTTCCCGTCCATAAATATTCGAGTGATGAGTTCGAGCTGGGCTATGAGGGAGGAGAAGGCGGCAAAACACAAGGCGAGGAAAAATAGTGCCAGAAAGAAAGAACCGGACGGGATCTGAGAGAACAGGTTGGGGATCCATTTGAAGGTCAGCCCTTCGTTTCCCTGTCTCATGATGTCCAGGACTTTTTCCTGTGCCATGTTCTGCCCGTAGAAGAACGAGAATACGGTCGGGATCACAACGATGGCGGCCAACAGGGAGGCCAGATTGTTTCCGAAACCCAGAGTGGCGGCGGTCACGACTGGGTTCTCATTTTTCCGGGAGTAGACCGCATAGGTGAGAAGCAATCCCCACCCGGCTCCCGTCGACCAGGCGGCCTGGCTGGCCGCGTTCAACCAGACCTCGAGATTTCCCAATTGCGAGAAATTAGGAGTGAACAAGAAATTCAATCCCTGAAAGGCCCCGGGTAGGGTGAGGGCGCGTGCGGCTGCCACCAGGAGGAGGATGAAGAGGGAGGGGATGAGAATCCGGTTCGCCCGCTCAATCCCTTTGACCACGCCGAAGTAGATGATGCCACACCCGATAAAGATGGCGGCGAAATGAAACACGACCGGCTCCCAAGACGAGGTGAAGCCCACCCAGAAGCGCTCTGGATTCTTGTTGACCAGGCCCTGAAAGCACGTGGCCAGGAAATACTTCAGGCACCAGCCGGTTACGACGGCATAATAAAACGTGATGGCTGCGGTGACGAATGCCACCCATGTTCCCATCCAGGCGAATTTCCGGCCCATCAAATCGGCGAAAGAGCCGATCACCCCTTGTCGCGTTTTCTTCCCCACTGCGAGTTCGATGGTGAGAAGGGGAAACGCCCAGATAAACAGGAACAGGATCCACACCAGCATGAAGGCGCCTCCGCCGTACTGGGCTACGATGCGGGGGAAGCGCCACATGTTTCCGGTTCCCACGGCCATCCCCAGGCCAGCGAAGACGATCCCCCAGCGGGAAAAAGATTCTTTTTGGCTCATTTGACCCTCACTTTACTGATTGGCTGTGCCCGTGTCAACGACCAGGAAGGGATGCAGGCCGTTTTGACCGGGGGCTTTGCGCGCTAATGCCAGGAGCCGTCCTTCCCGGCTGAAGAGCCGGAATACTGACGACTCAAGGCTCTTGTCGGGTCCGTCGGCTGTGCCGTTGTCCAGAACACTGGCAATATGCTGGGGAGCGATGAGATTGCCGTTGCGGGCCAGGGCAGCTCCCTCCTCACTGAGGACGAGCCTCGGGCACTCGGGCAGGAGCTCTTCGATGGGCATAAGGAATTCCCCTGTGTTTCCGGATGCGCACAGCTCGGCGATCTCCTCCAGGGAGAGGGCGTCCTCCAGGCTGAACCGTCCTATAGCGGTGCGGACGAGCCGTGTCATATGTGCGCCGCACTCCAGCTCCTGACCCAGATCATGGGCCAGGGAGCGGATATACGTTCCGGAGGAACATCGGACACTGAACTCGACATCCGGGGCGTGGAAGCTCATGCAGCGGAATGAGTGAACGGTCACAAGTGCCGGAGTCAGTGGTGTGGGCTGATTGGCTCTCGCCAGCTTATAGAGAGGCTGACCCTTGTACTTCTTGGCTGAGAAGGGAGGGGGGAGTTGAGATATCTCACCTTCGAAACGCCGCATGGCCAGTTCCAGCTCCGACTGGTCCGGCCATCGAGTGGATGGAGAGGAAGTGGGGTTGCCTGTGGAATCATAGGTGTCCATGGACTGCCCCAACCGGATCTCTCCCGTGTAGGTCTTCCCCAGCTTGGAATAAAATGGGAACAAGCGTGTGGCGGAGCCGACCGCCACCAGGAGCAGTCCCGTTGCCAGGGGATCCAGTGTACCGAAATGGCCGATCTTGTGTCCGGGGAGCAGGATGCGCACCTGTTTGACCACGTCATGGGACGTGATCAGAGGCGGCTTCCGGACCTGGATAATGCCGTCCATGCTGTATTTTGTGCAGCGCCGGTGTCGCCGGGCGCTGATCGTGTCTATGTCTGTCCGTTTTCCTTGAGCAGGCGGTTGACCTCGGCAGGGATGTCTCGGATCAGGGTCTCATATTTTCCCGTTACCGTAAAACCGGCGGCGTGGAGATGCCCTCCGCCTCCATAATGCTCAGCCACCATGGCTGCATTGGCCGAGGCTTTGGATCGGATGCTCACCCGGAATGTGTCCTCTTTCATCTCCTTGAAGAAGAGGACTATGTGAGCCCCTTTGACGGAGCGGGCGAGCGTGGTGATGTCTTCGGTGTCGATCTCCTTCAGGTTCAGATCGTCCAGGAACCGCTTGAACATGGTGATGACGGCGATGTTGCCCTCCGGATTCATCTCCAGGGTCGACAGGACCTGTCCCAGCAGTTTGACCTTTTCATAGGGGTTGTTGTTGAAGATCATCTCCGTCACCAGTATGGGCACGGCTCCGTGCTTGACGAGCTGGTGGCTGATCTCGAAAGCCTCCGCATTGGTGTTGGAAAATTGGAACGACCCGGTATCCGAGACGATGGCGCTGTAGAGCTGGGTGGCGATCAGGGGAGTGAAGGTGATCCCCAGCTCTTCTCCCAGGCGGAAGATCATGCAGGCGACTGCCGGGGCCTCCGGGTCGACCCAGTTGATATCCGCATAGAGATCGTTGGAGTGGTGGTGATCGATGTTGATCTTGAAATAGTCTTCAAGAAGGGACTGTCCTGAGCGGGAGACGTTGGCACACTCCAGCAGGATGACGCAGTCATAGCTGTCGTGCGGCATCTCTCCGAACCGGATCCGGTCCACATCCGGGAAGTTATTGAAGGGGAAAGGAAGCGGGTCTTTGATAAAGACTCCCATCTCTATGCCCAGCATCTCTCCCATGAAGAGCAGGGCGAGGCTGGTGCAGATGGAGTCGCCGTCAGGCCGGAGATGGGAAAGGACGGCGATTTTGCGGCTTTCCAGGATCTTTTCTTTGATTCGTTTGATAGGCTCAGCGTTCATGGTCTTTGATGCCGTTCAGGAGCTCGTCGATCCGGCTTTCATGTCCCACCTGCGGGTCCAGTGAAAAAATGAGCTTGGGATTATACTTCAATTTAGAACGTGAGGCAATAGATTTGCGTAGACTTTTCTGCAGGTCGTCGATGTGCCGCAGCGCAGCCTTCGGATCCTCCTCTCCGAAGACGCTGACGTACACGTAGGCGATCTGCAGGTCTTTGCTTATCTCCACGCGGGTGACCGTGATCAGGCCCGCTTCCGAATCTTGCATCAGGGTGATGAGCTGTGAGCTCAGGATCTCCTGGATCAGGCTGGCGACTTTTTTCTGTCTGAGGCTCTCATTCATGCGGGCTTTCTCAGAGATAAGAGATGTCGACCTTCAATATTTCCCCGTCTATGGTCTCCTCGATGTCTCTGACGATCTGATTCAGGGTTTTCTCGATAATGTGCCTCTGGCTGTTCAGGGTCACCATCCCGATGCGTGATCTTTGCCATTTGTCCTGGAAGTCGAGTTCTGAGACCGCAATGTTGTGCCGGCTCTTGAGCCGGTCCTGCAGCCGCCTGAGGCGCTTCCTTTTTTCTTTCAGCGAGTGGGAGTAGGGAAAGTATATCTCAAGCACAAGGCAGCCGATGATCATGATTATCGAAAATGTCTATGTCAGAGCGATTCGGGAGCGACCTTTTCCGTGGTATACGCCTCGATAATATCTCCTTCCTGGATCCCCTTGAACCGGTCCAAGCCGATGCCGCATTCGTAATCCTTCTTCACTTCCGTAACATTGTTTTTCAGGTGTTTGAGCGAAGAGATGCGACCTTCGTAGATGACTTCCTCTCCCCGTATGAGGCGGACATCCGCATTCCGTGTGATCTTCCCATCCGAGACCAGGCAGCCGGCGACCTCTCCCGCACGGGGGATGTGGAACACGCGCTTGATCTGGGCGCGTCCGAGGTAGATCTCCTTAATCACGGGATCCAGGAGTCCGACCATGGCTTTTTTGATATCATCCATGAGCTGATAGATCACGTCATAAGTCCGGATCTCGACCTGTTCTTTCTTTGCCAGGTCCAGGATGTTCTGCTGGGGTTTTATGTTGTATCCCAGGATGATGGCATGGGAGGCCGAGGCCAGCACGATGTCCCGCTCCGTGATGTTGCCGGTAGCTGAATGAATGATCTTGATTATGACCTGGTCGGTGCTCAAGTTGGGCAGGATGTCGTTCAGGGTATCGACGGACCCGTGCACGTCCCCTTTGATGATGAGCCGAAGTTCCTTGGTCCCTCCGCCCTCGATGGACTTGAAGAGCTGATCCAGAGTAAGAGGCGCATCCTTCTGCAGCGGTGTATCTTTCTTGAGATTCGAGAGCCGGAAACTGGCGATGCGCTTTGCTGATTCCAGGTCGGATACGACCTGAAAAAGGTCGCCGGCCTGGGGGACCTCCGAGAATCCCATGATCTCCACCGGCATGGACAGCCCTGCTTCTTTCAGGGTTTTTCCATGCTCGTCGAAGAGCGCCTTGGCCTTGCCAAAGTGAGTGCCGGAGATAAATACATCTCCCGGATGCAGGGTGCCCTGCTGTATAATGACCGTTGCCAGGGGCCCTTTCTGAGCATCCAGCCGTGCTTCGAGCACGACTCCCTGAGCCGGGACGTTCGGATTCCCTTTGAGCTCCAGCATCTCGTTCACCAGGCCTACCATCTCGAGGAGATCGTCCAGGTTGGTCTTTTCCTTGGCGGACACATCCACACTGACGACGTCGCCTCCCCAGTCTTCCACCAGCAGACCTTCTTTGGAAAGCTGCTGTTTGGCTTTGTCCGGGTCTGCGCCCGCCATATCGATCTTGTTGATGGCGACCAGGATGGGAACCCCGGCGGCCTTGGCATGATTGATGGCCTCTTTGGTCTGGGGCATCACACCGTCGTCCGCCGCGACCACCAGGATCACGATATCGGTGGTCTTGGCTCCGCGTGCCCGCAGGCGTGTGAAGGCCTCGTGGCCCGGTGTGTCGATAAAAGTGATGGAATGGCCCTTGCGATCTAACCGGTAGGCGCCGATGTGCTGTGTGATTCCGCCGGATTCCTTGTTGACGATGTTGGATTCACGAATGGCATCCAGCAGAGTGGTCTTGCCGTGATCGACATGTCCCATGATGGTCACGACCGGCGGGCGGGAAACCAGTTCGTCCGGATCGGACGCAGCCAGCCGCTTGATCTCGTCTTCCACGGAAGTGATCTCGATGGCGACCCCGGAGATCTTGGTGATGAGGCCTGCGATTTCCTGCGTGATATCCTGATTGACGCCCACTTCCAGGCCCTCCTTGCGCAGGGCATTGATCAGGTCTTTGGCCCTCACTCCGAGGTTGTCACAAAAGTCTTTCAGGTTGGTGCCCTCGCGAATCTGGGCCTTGGGAGTTTCGTTGTTTTGTTCGTTGCTGCTCATGATTTTTATTTTCCTAATCGCTTCTGATTTCGATTTTCCATCCCACCAAGCGGGAGGCCAACCGGACGTTGGTGCCTTTCTTGCCTATTGCCAGAGAGAGCTGGTCTTTCCCGACCATGGCCTGCAGGGTATTTCTTTCCTTGTCGATATAGAACACATCCAAGACCTTGGCCGGGCTGAGAGCGGCCTTGGCAAAAGTCAGCGGATTGTCTGACCACTCGATGACGTCGATCTTTTCGCCTCCCAGTTCTTTGCTGATGGCGAGGATCCGGTTCCCTTTGACACCGATGCAGGCCCCGACCGGATCTATGTCCTTTTCTTTCGAGCTCACCGCCACCTTGGCCCTCTCTCCGGTCTGCCGGACCAGGTGCCGGATCTCGATATTTCCGTTTGCGATCTCCGGGATTTCCAGCTCCAGGAGCTTGGCTAGGAACCGGTAATCGCCGCGGGAAACGACAACCTGGGGGCCCTTGGCGTCCTTTAAGACATGTGTGATCACGGCTTTGATACGATCGCCCCGACGGAATGAGTCAGAGGTGAGTTTTTCCCGCTCTGGTAACAGGGCCTCGGTCTTGTGGATTTCCAGGATCATATTCTGGTTGGCCTCGACGCGCCGCAATACTCCCGTGACGATCTCACCCGTGCGGGGTGCGAACTGGCTGTAGATCCTTTCCTGTTCCGCATCCCGGACCTTTTGCAAGAGGACATGCTTGGCGGCCTGGGCTGCGATGCGACCGAGCGTATCGGAAGGCAGGTCGATCTCCACTGTGCCGCCCGGAACCGCATTAGTGTCGATCTGGCGAGCCTCCCCCAAAGAAATTTCACTGGCGGGATCCTGAGGATCGTCGGTGACCGTTTTCCTGGCATATACCCTGAGGTTTCCCTTCTCCGGATTGAAGTCGATGAAGACCTCCTCATTGTGCGAGAAGTATTTCTGGGAGGCCACCTGAAGCGATTCTTCGATGGCGCCGACGATGACCTGCGCCTCGACACCGCGCTCCCGGCTGAGCTGCTGGATGGTATTCCACACTTTGACTTTCATGCTCGCGGTCTCTTTTCTTGTTGCTCTCGGCCTGATCCTAGAGTAAACAGGGGGGAATTATAACCAAATTCCTCTCTTAGTGCAACGGCCTTCCGGTCCACCCCCTTTATATTCCCCCCACCCATGGGCTGAAGGATGAACTGTGGCAGGCCACCCCTCACTACTCCCACCATCCCTTGGGCCTAACGCTACGAATGGGCAGGAGGATGAGCTCTATAAGGCTGGCGAATCGATAGCCTTCGCCGGCTATAGGGGAAGGGTCTTACATGAAGAGAGGCGCGAAGACCAGGCTGACCACCGCCATGAGCTTGATGAGGATGTTCATGCTGGGCCCCGAGGTGTCTTTTAGTGGGTCTCCCACTGTGTCGCCGATGACCGCGGCCGCGTGTACTTCCGTACCTTTCCCTCCGAGGTTGCCTTCCTCTATCCATTTCTTGGCGTTGTCCCAGCTGGCACCGGCATTGGCCATGAAGATGGCGAGGAGGACGCCAGAGGAGGTCGCCCCGGCCAGGAAGCCTCCCAGTGCTTCGGCCCCGATGAGGAAGCCGACCAGGAGGGGGGCGAGCACGGCGGTGAGGCCGGGCAGGATCATTTCCCTGAGCGCGCTGCGTGTCGCGATGTCGATGCAGCGGTCTGAGTCAGGTTTGGCCTCGCCCTGCAGCAGCCCCTTGATCTCACGGAACTGGCGCCGGATCTCGACCACCATCTTGTCGGCAGCCCTTCCCACGGCCTTCAGGGTCATGGCTGTGATGGCGAAGGGCATGAGCGCACCGATCAGCAGGCCCACGACCGTGTTGACGGATGTGAGGTCGATACGTTCCAGCCCGGCGGTCTTCTGGAAGGCCGAGAAGAGGGCCAGGGCCGTTAGCGCGGCCGATCCTATGGCGAATCCCTTGCCGATGGCGGCGGTCGTGTTGCCGCAGGTGTCAAGGTGGTCCGTGATCTTGCGGACATCGTCGCCGGCCCCGGACATCTCTGCGATCCCGCCCGCATTGTCAGCGATAGGGCCGTAGGAGTCGGTGGTCATGACGATCCCGATCGTGGCCAGCATACCCACTGCGGACAGGGCGATGCCGTATAGCCCGGCCAGCTGGAAGGAGACGTATATGCTGGCGGCGATGGTCAGCAGGGGCAGGATGGTGCTCTCGAATCCGAGGGCCAGCCCTGTGATTATGATCGGCGCGCTGCCGGTCTGGGCTGTGCGCGCCAGCTTCCTGACAGGCGGGCCGGAGGTGAAGAATTCGCTCTCCAATCCGATCAAGGCCCCGGCCACCATGCCGCAGACTACGACGAAAAACACATTCAGGTCGGCCACCACGGACCGGATGATGAAGAAAGCTCCGATCAGGAACAGGAAGCCGGCAAAATAATAGGTGTTGCGCAGCGCGGACTGGGGGGCCATCCGTTTCATGAGCCTCATGGACAATACACCTAGGAACGAGCACACCAGCCCCAGGGTGATGAGCAGCAGGGGCAGGGACATATAGTTGAGTGCCGGGGTCAGGGTGGCTCCCAAAGCCATGGAGGCGATGACAGAGCCAACGTAGGACTCGAACAGGTCCGCTCCCATGCCGGCCGTATCTCCTACGTTGTCCCCCACATTGTCAGCGATAACACCGGGATTGCGCGGATCGTCCTCCGGGATGCCGGCTTCCAACTTTCCCACCAGGTCGGCACCTACGTCGGCGCTCTTGGTGTAGATGCCGCCGCCCAAACGGGCGAAGAGGGCCACGGAGCTGGCCCCCATGGCAAAGCCGTTGATGATAAGGGGATCCCTGGTGAAGAAGTAGATAAGCCCGATCCCGGCCACACCAATGGCAGCCACGGAGAGCCCCATGACCGCCCCGCCCTGGAAGGCCAGGGCCAGGGCCGGAGCCAGCCCGCCCTGCTTGGCCGCTTCGGTAGTACGCACCGAAGCGCGTGTCGAGGCTTCCATTCCTATATAGCCGGCCAGCATGGAACAGGTTGCGCCGGTCAGGAAAGCCAGGGCCGTGTACAGCATGAAAAGCTTCCAGAGCAGGAA
>JAUXEH010000016.1 GCA_030620655.1 Candidatus Aminicenantota bacterium
CCTTCATAACCTCGGCTAAGAGTTTGTTGGTTTTGTTTTTCAAGTCGACCGTATTTGCCACTCTCATGCTTAAGACTCCTATATGGCTATTATAATAGCCTTTTAATAGGAGTCAAGCTTCATCAAAGCTTTCTCGTCCTCATCATCGGATGGAATCCAGTCGATGCCGGCTCCGCTTCGCTCGTGATGACAGTCAAGAATGTATTTACCGTTATTTATTCGCAGCCGCGAAGGACACCAGATAAGTCAGGCGGCAGGCCTTGGCCAGGAGCTCGGCGCTCACCTTTTCCACGCTGTCGCTTGTCTGGTGGTAATCCGGGGTCATGGCCGCCATGGAGTACACGAAGGGGACATTCTTGGGCGCGAAGGAGGCGTGGTCGCTCCCGCCGCTGGCCCGGCCCGATTCGGATTCCCGCAGGAATATGTGCAGCCCCACGTACTGGTTGGCCTCCCTGACCAAATCATCCATCCCCGTCGTGAAGCTCACGGTCAGGAATTCGGCCAGATCGATCTTCTTCATCAGGTCTTCACCGCCCGGGAACTGGAACATGCGTCCCATGCGTGTGAAGCTCTGCTCGTCGTAGGCTCGGCTGATCATGTCCATGTTGAAGTACATGGCGGTCTTGTCCATGGGGATGAAAGGATGTTCCACGTAGTAGCGGGAGCCCAGCAGCCCCTTTTCCTCTCCGGTCCAGAGGGCGAACAGGATGGATCGCTTGGGTTTGACCGGGTTGGCCACGAAGGCCCGGGCTGCGGTGAGGACGCCGATCGACCCGGAGGCGTTGTCGTCGGCCCCGTTGTAGATGTAGTCGCCGAAGTGCCCTAGGTGGTCCAAGTGCGCGCCGATGACCACGACCTCTTTCTTGAGCTCGGGATCGGATCCCTCGATCATGCCCAGGACATTGACGCACTTCACGAGCTTGACCGTGGCCTTGGACTTGATGGTCACCCTGGTCCCAGAGAGCTCCATGGAGGCAGGCTTCATGTTGGTCTCGATGGATTTCTTGAGCTCGTCAATGGTCTTGCCCGAGTTTTCCAGGATGGCGTTGGCGATCTCGCGGGTGATGGTGATGACCGGGGCGCCCCCTCCCGACATCATGCCTCTTATCCCGGGTATGGACAGACGGCGGCGCGGCCTGGTATTGATGGGCCTATCGTCCGAGGGCTGCCTGGTGGTGGCCAGCCCCTTGTAGATGGCGGCATCCGTGCCAGTGTTCTGGACCTGGAGGATGGCGGCCGGGCCGAGCTTGCGGATCTCTGCGGTCTTGCCGCCGCCTCCGCCCCGGCGGAACATGCGCATGGCCTGGGCCTGGGGGAAGTATTTGTCCTTGAGCTCCTTGTTCTTCTGGAAGGGGGATTCCGGGTCGTCTTTGCCCGGGGCCTCGGTCAATATCAGGACGATCTTGCCCTTGACATCGAGGTTCTTGAAGTCATCCCACTTGGCATCTTTCTCCGTGATCCCATAGCCGGCGAACACCACGGGTGCGGTCTGGGACCCGGCTGTGTACGACATCATCGAGAAATCGAGGCCGGAGACAAAGGTGCGGGATTTTTCCTGGGCGCCCTTCCGGAGGTTGAGGGTCAGTGTGCCCGATACGTCCGAGGTCTCCCGGAACGCGATGTCCTGGAAGTAGGTCCGCTTGGCGGGACCGGGAGGGGGGCCGCTGCGAAAGAAGCGGAAGACCGGTGCGGGCATGTCGCCGGCAGGCTCGATCCCCCAGATCTTGAAGAGAGAGGCAGCGTATTCCGCGGCCAGCATGTAGCCTCGGGTGCCCGTGTCGCGACCTTCCAGCAGGTCCGAGGACAGGAACGTCAGGAGCCCGAGGGCGCTCTCGGTCGTGATGGTCTCGAATCCGGCCTTCATGGCCTCTGGGACAGCTTGGGGTTCATCGACGAGGACAAGGTTCTTCTCTATGTCCTCCGCCTTCCGTTGGGGAGCCTGGGCCCCGACGGTGAATACCAGGGCGAGGATCAGTAGGATGGCAAAGACGGGTTTTCTCATTCAAAGGCCTCCTTTATAGATGTGTTCACTGTTTTGACTCCGAATTATGCATTATCTTTCTTTTTTTTATTCTTGACAATGTTTTTATTTGCGCTTCAGCCAGACCGCCATCTCGCCGCGGCCGCGGTGGGCCCAGGCATAGTAGGGGATGGCGAAGAGTGTGCGCTTTTCAGCCACCGAACCCGGGCCGGATCCCTCTGCGGGAGCTGTCTCGACCTTGCCTATGATGGCCATGATTCCCTGGAGGAGGTCAGGCCGCTCCGTGGCCCGGAACTCGGCGCGATCGGGGATGACGATGTCGTGGACGCGGCCATTGTTGTCGATGCCCTCGGCACAGTAGACCAAGGGCCCCCGCTCCAGGGCCACACGCCCCCGGTTGGCCTCGACACTCTCGTGTGCCAGCACCCGGCGCACGGGCATGGGGAGCCTGAGCTCCACCACATCGCCAGCGGCCCAGGTGCGGGCCAGCTGCGCGTAGCCCTTTTCCAGGTCGATCTCGACCGGTAATCCGTTGATTTTCAAGACCGGGGAATTTTCAGCAATTTCTGTGTATCTGTAGAGGTCGCTGGGAACGGGGAGGTCCAGGGCCCAGCCGGGGATGCGGATCTTGAGGGTGAACGTCAGGCCCTTTTCCGGGAACAGGGAGATCTTGACTTTTCCGTCCCAGGGATACTCCGTCTCCTGCCTGACCCGGATCGTTTGCCCCTGGAACTCTATCTCCGCGGTGTTCTGGATGAAGAGGTTGACGTACAGCGCGTCCCGTTCCTGTGCATAGATGTATCCCGGCACCGAGGGGAGGAAGCGGGTGATATTCCCCGGGCAGCAGGACACCTCGAACCAGGGACTGCGCACCCGGCCGCCGTTCGAGGCCAGGGGATTCTGGTAGAAGAAGCAGTCTCCCTCCAGCGAGACGCCGGACAGGGCCCCGTTGTACAGCGTTCGCTCCAGCACGTCGATGTACTTGGCGTCCCCGTGCAGCAGGAACATGCGAAGGTTCCAGAACACATTGCCCACGGCCGCGCAGGTCTCGGTGTAGGCGGATTCGTTGGGGAGCTCGTAGGCGTCGCCAAAGGCTTCAGTGGTGTGGCGGGCCCCGATGCCGCCCGTGAGGTAGAGCTTCTTGAAGACCACATTCTCCCAGAGGCGGTCGATGGCGCTGATGTATTCGGGGTACCCGCCCAGGGCCGCCACATCCGCCATACCGGTGTACATGTAGGAGGCGCGCACCGCGTGCCCCACGGCCTCCTTCTGCTCCAGCACCGGCTTGTGGGCCTGCATGTAGGGCTTCCGGTTGTAGATGGCAAACGGCGTGTCTTCCGCGTAGGGCTCGCCGGCCTGTCCGCGGCCGCGCATGTCCAGGAAAAACTTGGCCAGCTCCAGGTAGGTCCGGTTCCCGGTCGTGCGATAGAGCTTGGCCAGGCCGATCTCCACCTCCTGGTGGCCGGGGTAGTCCCGGCGCTTGTCCGGGCCGAAGGTCCGGACAAGGAGATCCGCGTTCTTGACTGCGACGTCCAGGAAGGCGGTCTTGCCGGTGGCCTGGTAGTAGGCCACGGCCGCCTCGTACACGTGTCCGGCGTTATAGAGCTCGTGGCTCCCGTTGAGGCGGGACCAGCGCTCCGGGCCGGCGCCCGGGGCCGGGTTGTCCGGGTCGGCGGTGCGGGCGGCGTAGAGGTAGCCGTCCTCCTCCTGGGCGGCGGCGATCAGTTCGACCAGCTCATCCACCTGGCGCTCCAGGTCCGGGTCGGGATGGACGCTCAGGGAGTAGGCCGCGCCCTCGATCACCTTGTACACGTCGGTGTCGTTGAAGCGGCGTCCCTCGTATTTCCCCTCGGCCCGGCCCGCGGCGATAGCCAGGTTCCTGACCCGGTTGGTCTCCACATTCTTTTTCATGGCGAACGGGATGGTGACTACCCGGTTGGTCTCGATGCGCGGGAGCCAGAAGACGTCGTCGACCTGGACATCCGTGAACGGGACAGGCTGGACCGGGTAGTCGGGCGGGGATGATTTACAGCCGACACCAGCTGTCATCAGGAGAACGCACAGAAAATCTACCGGTATCGCGTGAACAGATCGTTTCATAGCTTTTCCTCAGGCCATGGGATTGCCTCATTTTATCACTATTTTCATGGGAATTGAAAAATGGCTGAAACATATCCAAAAATAACTAAAGTTAACTACATATAATTTATTATTGAAAAAGTTATTTTTGTGTGCTAGCCTTGAAACAGAAGGAAATGGGAAAAACAACCTTAGCCGTCAAGATCGAACATAAGGTCGCCGATCGGGTTCGGAAATTCTGCCGGGAACGTGGGATCAAATACGGTTTCTTCGTGGAAAAGGCCCTGGAGGAGCGCCTCGAGCGGGAAGAGCTCAAGGAAGACCTGCTGGATCTGAAGACTTTGCGAAAAGATGAGACGCTGGCGATCTCTTTGGAAGAGTATCTCAATAACCGACGTGTATAAGATCCTCCTGCTCCCCAGGGCACAGAAAGACCTGGACCGATTCAGCGGCAAGACATTCGATAAGCTCTGCGAAAAACTCACCGGCCTCCAGGAAAATCCTCGTCCCCCTGGATGCCAGAAACTGACGGCCGAAGCAGGAAAGACGCATATTGAGGCCCATTGCGGCCCAGAAGGAGGCGAACATGGCAGGCGGGATCAAACTGGGATTGCTGGCGGTCGGATTTATCCTCTTGACCGCGGTCTTAACCTTCGCAGCCTTGAGGACGGATGAAGGCCAAGAAATCTCCAACCGCATCGTCATCCATGCGGATCAAGGCAAACACACCATCAACAAGAACATCTACGGGCATTTTTCCGAGCACCTGGGGCGCTGCGTATACGAGGGCTATTGGGTGGGGGAGGACAGCTCCATCCCCAATGTGCGCGGCATCCGCCGGGATGTGGTGGAGGCGCTCCGGAAGATCCGGATCCCGGTGCTGCGCTGGCCGGGCGGGTGTTTCGCGGACGAGTACCACTGGAAAAACGGCATCGGCCCCAGAGAAAAGCGACCGAGCATGGTCAACACCCACTGGGGCGGGGTGACGGAGAACAACCACTTCGGCACCCACGAATTCCTGGACCTGTGCGAGCAGCTGGGATGCGAGCCCTACATCTGCGGCAACCTGGGCAGCGGCACGGTCCGGGAGATGGCCGAGTGGGTCGAGTACATCACCTTCGACGGCCGGAGTCCCATGGCCGACCTGCGCCGCCAGAACGGGCGGGAGGAGCCCTGGAAGCTCCGCTACTTCGGAGTGGGGAACGAGAACTGGGGCTGCGGCGGGAGCATGCGGCCTGAATACTATGCCGACGAGTACAGGCGCTTCCAGACCTATGTGAAGAACTATTCCGGGAACCGGATCTACAAGATCGCCTGCGGTGCCTATGGTGAAAACACCGAATGGACCGAGGTCCTGATGCGGGAGGCGGGCGGCCGCATGCGCGGGCTGAGCTACCATTACTACACCGTGCCGGGCGGCTGGCAGAACAAGAATTCGGCCACGGATTTCGATGAGGCCGGCTGGTTCGAGACCCTGAAGCTGGCGGGGAAAATAGGCGAGCACATCCGGGAACACGCCGCCGTCATGGACAGGTACGACCCGGAGAAGAGGGTGGGTATGATCGTCGATGAGTGGGGGACCTGGTACGAGGTCGAGCCCGGCACCAACCGGGGTTTCCTGTATCAGCAGAACACGCTCCGGGACGCGCTGGCCGCCGGCCTGACCCTCAATATCTTCAACAACCACTGCGATAGGGTCCGGATGGCCAACCTGGCCCAGACCGTGAACGTGCTCCAAGCCCTGGTCCTGACCGACAAGGAGAAGATGATCGTGACGCCCACCTACCATGTCTTCGACATGTACCAGGTGCACCAGGACACCGTGCTGCTCCCGGTCGAGGAGCAGAGCAGGCCTTACCGGAAGGGTGAGGAGGAGATCGCGGGGCTGAGCGTGTCTGCCTCACGAAGCGACGACGGGGCGATCCATGTCTCTCTCTGCAACCTGAATCCCGAGCAGGAGGCCCCGGTGGACATCGAGCTCAGAGGGGTCAAACCTGCATCTGTGTCCGGGAGGGTCCTCACGGCAGAGGCCATGAACGCGCACAACACCTTTGACGATCCGGAAACGATCTTTCCTGTGCCGTTCGATGCGGTGCGGCTGCAGGGCGATCGTGTTACGGTCGTCCTCCCGCCCAAGTCCGTGGTCATCCTGACGATCAAATAAATAAATAAAGGGGACAGGTACATTTAGAGTCCTAAATGTACCTGTCCCCTTTATTTTTAGTAGATCCGGGCGGCCCAGCCGCCGCCCGCCGCCAGCCGGATCCGGATCTTTTGATCCGATGTGACGGTCTTCCGCCCCCGCTCGAAGTCGTTGCCGTAGCGGTCCGCGTTGGGGCCGTCCTGGAAAAACTCCATGGTGTGGTCACCCGGCGGGAGGAAGGAGAAGTCCACCGTAAGCTCCCGCGGCGACCAGTCGGTCATGGCGCCCACATACCATTCCTTTCCGCTCTTGCGGGCGATCAGCACGTAGTCGCCCACCCTGGCGTCCAGGACCCGGGTCTCGTCCCAGACCGTGGGGACCGGCGCCAGGAACCCCATGCACTCTTTCTCGCGGAGATAGTGGGAGGGGCTGTCGGCCAGCATCTGGAGCGGGCTCTCGAACACCACGTACATGGCCAGCTGGTGGCAGCGTGTGCCTAGGCTCATGGGGCGGGTGAACACGGAGGCGAAGTTCTTGTCCTGAGCGTTGATCATGGCACCCGGCGTGTAGTCCATGGGCCCGGCCAGCATCCGGATGAAGGGCAGGGTCACGTCGTGCTCCGGAGTGGGGTGCTTGCTCCACTTCACGTTTTCCAGGCCGCGCAGCCCTTCGCGCGTGAGCACATTGGGGAAGGCCCTCCGCAGGCCCGCCGGCTTGTATGACCCGTGGAAGTCGACCAGGAGCTTGCGCTCGGCGGACGCCTCGGCGATCCTCCAGTAGTAGTTGACCATCCACTGGTCGTCCCGCTGCATGAAGTCCACCTTGATGCCCTTGATCCCCCAGTCTGCGAACCGGTCCAGGGCCTCGTCCAGCTGGTCGTCCAGGGTCTTCCACACCACCCACAGGATCACCCCCACGTTTTTCCTGCGGGCATGGGCCAGGAGGGCGTCCATGTCGATGTCCGGATTGACCTTGAGCAGGTCCGTGGTGTCGGACCAGCCCTCGTCCAGGATGATGTATTCGATCCCGTACTGCGAGGCGAAATCGATGTAGTACTTGTAGGTCTCGGTGTTGATCCCGGCGCGGAAGTCCACGCCGAAGATGTTGTTGGCGTTCCACCAGTCCCAGGCCACCTTGCCCGGCCGGATCCAGGAGGAGTCTCGGATCCGGTTCTTGGGGGAAAGCTTGTAGACCATCTGGCTCTCGATGAGGTCTCCGTCCTTCTCCGCTATCACTAGCATCCGCCAGGGAAAGCTGCGGCGCCCCCGCGTCCTGGCGATGTGATCCGCCCGCTCGGTCACCTCCACGGTCCGGTCACGGGTCTGTTTTTCCTGTACGGCCACTGCCGGGAAGAGCCCTCGCAGCGCGGGTCCCCGGCTGCCCCTGAGGTAGAGGCCCGCGTAATCCTCCAGGCCGGCCTCGGTGAACGCGACCTTGGGGCCGTCCTCCACGTCGATCAGGACCGGCAGGTGGGCCATCTTGTCCGAGGGAATCTCGCTCAACGGCAGATATTCGTACAGCCTCTCCGAGTGGGTCAGGAAGCCTTCTTCGGTGGGGAAGTAGACCTTGTGGTCCCGGGGGAAATTCAGCACGACCTCTTCATCGGTCACATAGACCTCATCCGGCAGTTCGGTCCGGAACCGGTAGGCCACCCCGTCGTCATAGGCGCGGAAATCCACCTCGAAGCGGCGGGCGAATTTCAGCGAGAGCTCGTTCCAGTGGTCGGACACGGCGCGTGATTTCTGCCGCACCACCGGGTAGAGCGTGTCTTTCCTGGAGCGGGAGGTGAAGCTTTTAAGCTCGGGCGCGGCACCCAGTTTCCCGTAATCCTTAAGGGTCAGGGACAGAGGATTGGGACCGGTCAGGCGCTCGGATCCGAAAAAGACCGTGTAGGTGATGCGGTCCTGGGTCTCGATGCGGACACGGATCTTCTTGTTGGGAGAGAAGACCTCGTGGGCTTCTTCAGCCGGCAAGGTGTGCGTCCCCATCAGAACCAGCCCCAAACACGCAAAAATGATTCGCGTCGACTGTGGTGTCATGGCATGTCCCCTTCAAATCGATTTCCCTTTTTGCTTATGTGTGTCTGATATCCTGCCTGTGCCAATCGCGGCTTATCTCACCCGCCACTCGTGGATGCCGGTGGCGAACTCCTCCTGCAGTTTGATCTCGAGCCGCAGGGCCCGGGTTTCGACCGCCCGGAAAGCGACCCGGTTATACGTGTCCCTTTCCACGCCGTGGGCATCGCCGGTCAGGACCGGTTTCCAGTTCGTGCCCTCCCGGTACAGGAGGCGCCAGGACTCCGGCACACGGCAGGCTCCCATCCCGGTGTCGTCGAACCAGTAGACCTCGACCACTGAAACCCTCCGCCGCTCGGGAAAGTCTAGCTGGATCCATTCGGTGGTCCCTTTCTGGGGCCGCCAATGGAAGTAGGGGACTGAGTGGTCGATGGAGCTTTCGGGCTCCAGTTGATCGTTGACCGCCTCCGGATTGCGTCCGCCCGAGGCCGTGACCTTGCTGCGGGAGGCGATGCTGGGTGGGGGCAGGGGGCGGGCCGCATCCGCCTTCCGGGCCAGCCAGACGGACATCTCTCCTCTGCCTCGGTGGGCCCAGGCATAGTAGGGGATGGCGGTGAATTCCTGGACCCGCTCCTGCACGCCGGTTTCATCGCCGGTCAGGTGCAGAGCACCGGCCCGTCCCTGGATGACCTGCACGCCGTTGAGCAGTTCGGGGCGGAATTCCGTGGTCAGGACCGCTTCATCGGGAAGCATGAGGTTGCGCACCTTTCCCGTCTCGCTGTCCGGCCACTCCGCGCAGTACACCAGCGGCCCGCGCTCCAGGGCCACACGGCCTATGTTGGCGGCCACCCCCGGGTGGGATTCCACCCGCCTGACCGGCATGGGCAGGCCCAGCCGCACGGAGTCGCCGCTCCGCCAGCCGCGGCGGATGAGGGCGTAGCCGTCGGACACCTCGTATTCCACCGGATCTCCGTTGACCTCCAGGACAATGTCTTCTTCCAGGGTGTCCAGGTATCTGTACAGATCGCTGGGCACCGGTCTGTCCTGCGCCCAGCCGGGTAAACGGATGCGCAGGGTCCATTCCCGGGATTTTTCCGGCTCGATCGTCAAGTGCACCTCGCCCTCCCAGGGATAGCGCGTCTCCTGCCGGATGACGACCGTCTGCCCGCTCACGGGGATCCGGGCCCGGCTTCCGATGAACAGGTTGACATAGAGCTGATCGCCTTGATGGGCATAGATGTAGCCGGGGATGGACGGCACGAACCGGACGATATTGGAGGGGCAGCAGGCGCAGGCAAACCAGGGCGAGCGGTCCTCCCCCTGGAAGGTCTCCAGGCGGTTGGGGTAGAAAAAGCGGTTCCCCTCCAGCGAGATGCCCGAGAGGAAGCCGTTGTAGATCACGCGTTCCGCGATGTCCATGTACCGGGCCTGACCGTGCATCAGGAACATGCGGTGGTTCCAGAGCACGTTGGCGATGGAGGCACAGGTCTCGCTGTAGGCGATGCGGTTGGGGAGCTCGTAATCCGGTCCGAATCCCTCGTGCCCTCCGGCCGCGCCGATCCCACCGGTCAGGTAGAGCTTCTTGCCCACCACGTTCTCCCAGATGCGGTCGATGGCCTGGATGTAGCTGCTGTCCCCGGTGAGGGCTGCCACATCCGCCATGCCGGTGTACATGTAGGCGGCACGCACTGCGTGCCCCACGGCCGTGTCCTGTTCCAGAACCGGGATGTGGTCTTGGCTGTATTCCCCGTAGAGCTCGTGTCCTTCCGGGTCCCCGCGTTGGTCCAGGAAGAATTTGGCCAGCACCAGGTATTTCCTCTCTCCCGTCAGCCGGTAGAGCTTGACCAGACCGATCTCGATCTCCTGGTGTCCGGGCGGGCAGCGTTTCTTGTCGGGGCCGAAGACCTCGAGGATGAGCTCGGCGTTCTTGAGGGCCACATCCAGGAGCGTGCGCTTCCCCGTCGCCTGGTAATAGGCCACCGCCCCCTCATAGAGGTGACCCACGTTGTAGAGCTCGTGCCCGTGGGCGATGTCCGACCAGCGCTCCTCGCCGCCGGGCGGCATCTTGTCCGGCTGCATGGCCGTGCGGGCGGTGTAGAGGTAGCCGTCATCCTCCTGGGCGGCCGCGATCTGGGCGATGATCCCGTCCACGGTCTTCTCCAGTTCCGGATCCGGGAACAGGGCCAGGGAATAGGCGGCGCCCTCGATGATCTTGAACACGTCGGAGTCGTTGAAGTAGTAGCCCTCTGGTTTTCCCTCCTCCAGGCCCGCGGCCCTCGCGAAGTTGGAGATGCGGCCGGTCTCCTCGCTCATCTGCAGGGCATAGGGGATCGTGATTTCTCGGTTGGTCTCCATCCGCGGCAGCCAGAAGGCGTCCACGATCTCCACGTCTGTGAAGGGGACCGGGGTGATCGGGTAGTCCTGGGTCTGGGTGCCGCAGGCGGATGCCAGAGCCGCCAGCACCAGGACCACGGCGATCTTGGGGGTGCGGTTCATGGAATGCCCTCCGTTCATTTGATCCTCCATTCATGAATGCCGCCGGCAAAATCGGGCCGGGACCGGATTTCCAGGCGCAAGGCCGATGTGTGGACGGTTTCGAAGACCACGCGGTTGAACCGGTCCTTGTCCACCCCATAGGTGTCTTCCGAGTAGACCGGTTTCCAGGATGCCCCGTCCCGGTAGAGGATGCGCCAGGACAGAGGCAGCCGGCATTCCCCCCTGCCCGTGTCGTCGAACCAGTAGACCTCGACCGAGGAGACCTCGGCCGGTTGGGAGAAGTCGTACTGGATCCATTCCGTCGTGCCCTTGTGGGGCCACCAGTGGAAAAAGGGTACGTCGTGATCGATGGAGGAGCGGGGCTCCAGCCGGTCGCTGACCGCCTCCGGATTCTTGCCGAAAGACGAGGTCACCTTGCTCTGCGATGCGATGGACGGGCGCCCCACGGGATGGACGGCCGACTCTTGGCGGGCCAGCCAGACCGTCATCTCTCCCTTGCCGCGGTGGGCCCAGGCATAGTAGGGAATGGCCGTGAAATCCTGTTCGCTGACCTCAAGCGTTGCGTCATCCTCGGCTAACCGGCAGCCGTTGACGCGTCCCCGGATGACCTGAATGCCCTTGAGCAGGTCCGCACGGAATTCGGTGCTCAAAGGGGCGTCGTCGGGCAGGAGCAGGTTGCGCACATGCCCGTCGGGGCTTTCGGGCCATTCGGCGCAGAACACGATGGGCCCGCGCTCCAGGGCCACGCGTCCCCGGTCGGCTTCGACCTTTTCGTGGGCCAGGACTCTTCGTATCGGCATGGGGAGACGGAGGTCGACCACATCCCCGGACCGCCAGGTCCTGTTTAAGCATGCGAACCCGCGTTCGATGTCCGGGACGACCGGTTCACCGTTTACGGTCATGGTGATCTCATCCGCACCGGAGTTCAGGTAGACGTACAGGTCACTGGGCACCGGCCGGCCTTGGGCCCATCCGGGTATGCGGAGGAACAGGGCGAACCTGTCGGTCGATCGTTCCGGAGAGATGGAAAGACGGATACGGCCGTCCCAGGGATACTTCGTCTCCTGTGTGACCTTGACGGTCCGGCCGCCCATGTGGATGGAGGCTGTGTTCGAGGCATAGAGGTTCACGTAGAGCTCGTCCTTGCGATGGGCATACACATATCCCGGGACCGAGGCCATGAAGCGGGTCACATTGCCCGGACAGCAGGCGCATCCGAACCAGGGGCTGCGTTCGTGCTGGCCCACCGACTCCAGGGGATTGGGGTAGAAGAAGAGCGTGCCGTCCAGGGAGATGCCGGAGATCAGGCCGTTGTAGAGCGTGCGTTCCATGACATCCAGGTACCGGGCTTCCCCGTGCAGGAGGAACAGACGGTGGTTCCAGTACACGTTGCCGATGGCGGCACAGGTCTCGTTGTAGGCACTCATGTTGGGGAGGTCGTAGTTATTGCCGAAGGCCTCTCCCGATGGACGCGCGCCGATCCCACCGGTCAGGTAGAGCTTCTTGCCCGCCACATTCTCCCAGATGCGGTCGATGGCCTCGAGGTATTCCCGGTCCCCGGTCAAGGCTGCCACATCCGCCATCCCCGAGTACATGTAAGACGCCCGCACCGCATGGCCCACGGCCTCGTCCTGTTCCAGCACGGGCTTGTGGTCCTGGTTGTACTCGCCCCAGAGCTCGCGGCCCCCCAGGGTTTTCCCGCGCACATCCAGGAAAAACCTGGCCAGGTTCAGGTATTTTTCCTCTCCGGTCACACGGTAGAGCTTGGCCAGGCCCATCTCGATCACCTGGTGTCCGGGAGGCACCTCCTTTTTCCCGGGGCCGAAGACCGTGGAGATGAGGTCGGCGTTCTCGAGGGCGATGTCGAGGAGGTTGCGCTTGCCGGTGGCCTGAAAGTGGGCGGCGGCCGCCTCGTAGAGATGCCCGGCGTTGTAGAGCTCGTGGCTGCCGCGCAGCCTCTCCCAGCGCTCCTCTCCGAACCAGTTCTTGAGCTTCTCCGCGTCGTTGGTGCGAGCCGTGTACAGGTAGCCGTCTTCCTCCTGGGCGGCGGCGATGAGCGCGATCAGCTCGTCCAGGTAGGCGTCCAGGTCCGGGTCGGGATGGACCATGAGTGCATAGGAAGCGCCCTCCAGAGTCTTATAGATGTCCGTATCGTCAAAGGGGTATATGCCGCACTGTTCGCCCTCTTTGAGGCCTCCGGCCACGGCAAAGTTATCGATGCGGCCGGTCTCTTGGCATTTCTCGAATGCGTGGGGGATGGTGACGGCGCGGTTGGTCTCCATGCGCGGCGCCCAGAAGCTGTCGGTGATCTTGACGTCGGTGAAGGGCACGGGCTGGAAGGGATAGTCTTTGAGCTCGGCCGGTCCCCGGCACTGCCAGAGCCCCAGGAGCATGCTGCTCACCAGGGCGATCACGCTCGCTCTCTTCATGGCGCCTCCGTGTCCGTGAACCATCATATCCAAAAATCAGAAATCAGGCTACTCTTTTATAGCGGCCGGAATCACCCCTTTGTCCGAGCTGGCAAGGATGGTATCATATAGGCTGCATCGGTGCCGACGCTATGAATAAGGCAGGAAGACGAGAAAGGGAGATAGACAATGCCGGATGACAAAAAAGAGATCAAGGTGACTTTCCCCCCCAACCTTCATGGCGGGGTTTATGCCAACAACATGATGGTGGCCCACACCAGGGAGGAATTCATCATGGACTTCCTGATGGTGGCTCCCCCCGAGGGCGCCGTTACCGCCCGGGTCATCGTCTCCCCTGGTCATATGAAGCGGATCTTGGCAGCGTTGATTGACAACGTCAAGAGATACGAGGACCAGCACGGCCCTATCGAGGAGGCGGAGGGGCCGGACGGGAACATAGGAATAGTACACTAACGCTCGCTATTCGAGCTGATTTTTGATGGTGTTCTGGCTTCTGGATTCTGTGTCTTTCTTCATGGATCTCCGCATCGGCAGTTTCCGCCGTCGGAGGTCTCGTATCGTTTCCCCGGTCTGGCTGAACAGGAAGCGTGCCCCACTGAGGATATGGCGGCCCAGCCAGAACATCCCCAGGCCCATGAGTATGCAGACGGCCCCGGCCGCAAAGTTGAGAACCACACTCAGGGGGGGATCGAAGAACTGATCCAGGGTGTGCATGTGTTCCAGGAGGAAGCCGGGATAGAAGAGGCGTATGGTCGTGACGACCCAGGTGAGCCAGCCCCCAAACACCAAAACGCCTGCTGTTACATAGTACGTGAAGATGAGGGCGACCAGGGTGATGCCCAGGCCCATCAGCAGGGCCAGCGCGCCTGCGCCCAGGGGCAGACCGAATATGCCTATGAAAAAACCTGCCAGGATATAGAATGGCAGGTTGCGTCTCTTGCCCATGCGCTTCATGGTGCCCGAGAGCCGCGAGGCCACCACCTCGGAGGGCTCCCCCAGCCGGTCGAGCACATTCAGGATCCGCTGGATGTCGTCTTCTGTGCCGTCCGCGGCATAGGATTCATAGATGTGGGAGTATATCTCGCGGACCAGCTCTTCCCTGTCCGTCTCCGGCAGTCTCCGCAGGTGTCCTCTCATGCGATCCAGGTAGTTGTCGACGATCTTCCCGACCTGCTCACTGAAGTCATGCGTCATCGTCCCTCTCCTTTTTGATGTCGATCTGGGTTTTGGCCTGTCCCTCGTCCGTTTCTTCCGGAGCGCTGGCGGCCCGCGTCACCAGCTCCTGCAGTAAGGTGAATTCCTCCTGCAGGATCCGGTAGGCCTTCTTCCCGTTCGGGGTGAGGGCGTAGTATTTGCGGGGGGGGCCCTGGCGGGACTCCGCCCACTCGGTGCTGACCAGCCCTTCACGGGCCAGCCGGCTCAGGATCGGGTAGATGGTCCCCTCCGTCAATTCGACGCCGTTCCCTCCCGTCAGGTGTTTGATCAGCGAGTACCCGTAGTGGGAGCGGTGTTCCAGGGCGCCCATGATGGCCAGCTCCAGGATGCCTTTGCGCAGTTGTTTGATCTTGTTTTCCATTGTTACCAAGTACAATGTAATACAAGGTACTGGGTTTGTCAACATCTTTTTTCACTTTTTTGTTTCACCTGGAAAGCATCCTATGTCTCTCTTGGTTCGGGTCATTGTCTAAACGGGGATAGTGAGCGGGCGGAGTTCGGATGCCGGCCGTTTTCCGTCCGAGCGCATGGGGAGGTGGGGGGTCTTCCGCTCGGACTGAATAGGCCGGTAAGAGAGGCGAGAAGGATGCTCACTTACACGGGCTAAATGTTGCGGGGCCGGACTCCCTGTGGTATACATCATGGTAAAAAGATCCCGGGAGAATCCGAAAGATGCCGAATGAGAGCGAGCTGGCCGCACTCTTTGACATGGACGGCGTCATCGTCGACAACATGGCTTTTCACCAGAAGGCCTGGGAGCTGTTTTTCGATAAACACCGGCCGCCCATGACGCTCGAGGATTTCATGCTGCAGTTCGGACGCACCAACCGGGACCTTTTCGAGGTCCTGTTCCAGAGGAAGATCTCAGCCGAGGAAGAGGCCCGGTTCGGAGAGGAGAAGGAAGCCCTGTACCGGGAGGCCTATGCCCACCATGTCGAGGCCGTTCCCGGCTTCGTGGACTTCGTCGCCGATCTCAAGGCCCACAACGTGCGCACGGCCGTGGCCACCTCGGCGCCCCGGATCAACCTGGACTTTGTGCTGGAGCGTCTCCCCATCGCCCCGTATCTGGACGTGCTGGCCGACTCTTCCTGGGTAGCCCGGGGTAAGCCCGATCCGGAGATCTACCTCAAGACGGCCTCCGCGCTGGGATGTCTCCCCAGAGCCTGTGTGGTGTTCGAGGATTCCTTCGCCGGGATCCGGTCCGGCCAGAACGCAGGCATGAAGGTGGTCGCCCTGGCCACCACCCATCCGCTGGAGCGCCTGTCCCCCTATTCCCCGGACCTGATCATCCCTGACTTCACGCAGGTCGATTATGCGGACTTCCGGGCCCTTATCGTCGGCCTGTCTTGAACTCCTGGACCTGTTTGATGCCGATCTCTTGGTATCGGTTCTCCCAGCAGGCGGTGATAGGTTGATTCCCGCCGTACGAGCCTATAAGATGAGGTCATGAAAAAAAACACGTCGTGGATACTTTGGGTTTTCATGAGCCTGGCGGCCGTCCAGGGAGTGGGAGCGGAGGTCCCGCCCCCTCCCAATGCTCCGGGCGCCGTCATCCTGGAGAACGGAACCATCGCCTGGACCTACGCTGGGCGGGTCGTCTTCCGGGGGGAAATCAGCACGGAATCCGCCCGATATACCGCCAACATCGTCTCTCAGGAAAAGGACGGGAGGATCGATCAACTCCTGGTCCTGACCACGCACCGGTGGGAGGACTCGATCGACATCCGGGGGAGGATCCTGGCCGGGCCGGAATCATTTCCCTGTGAGGCGGACCCGCGCGAGCAGGGCATGCGGATCGTGCGGCATGTGCACGGCCTGAGCCGCAGCCTGCTCAACCGGGGCGTCTACGACCGCACGCAGGATTGGGTGCTCTCCGTCGACCACAATCCCCGGGTGAAGATCGAACCCCTGAGCAGCGGCCCGGAGGGTCGGGAGTACGGCATAGCCGTCCAGGGACGCGAGATCATTATCCGCTTCCGGCCCCGGTTCTACCAGATCCACCGCGGGCTCTCTTATTACGAACCCTGGACGTACCGGGTCTGGCCCAAGCCGGTGGTGGGGTGGTGCTCGTGGTTCGCCTATTTTGCGGACATCACAGAGGAGGATGTCACCAGGACTACGGATATCGTGGCCGAGGTGCTGGCACCCTACGGCTATGAGTACATACAGATCGATGACGGGTATCAGCGGGGGGAAGGCCTGCCCGAGCTGTGGCTGAATGCCAACGCCAAGTTCCCCAATGGGCTGAGCTACCTGGCCGGGTATATCAACAACCGGGGGCTCAAGCCGGGTATCTGGACCAATATGGCTTTTAACCAGGAGGAGTATGCCCGGCGGAACAAAGACTATTTTGTCCTGACGCCGGAAGGGGAGGTCGCCCGCGGCAACTGGGTCAACATCTCCGTCGACGGATCCAATCCCGAGGCTGTCGATACATTGGTGCGTCCAGTCTACAAGGGCTTGAGAGGCCAGGGCTGGCAGTACTTCAAGGTGGATGCCCTGCGGCACCTCCGCTACGAAGGCTACAACAGTCGGCCGGAATATTTCGAGGATAAAGGCGTCGACCGGGGGGAGGCCTTCCGTGACCTGGTCAAGGCGATCAGGGAGGAGATCGGCCGGGAACACTTCATGATGGGGTGCTGGGGCATCCGGCCCGAGCTCATCGGGATCATCGACGGGTGCCGCATCGGGACCGACGGGTACTCGTTCGCCGGCCTCTCACAGTACAATTCCTTCAACAACGTGGTGTGGCTGAATGATCCGGATCACATCGAGCTCTCGGCCGAAGAGGCGTACCGCTCCACCATGGCCACATCGCTGACCGGATCGCTCTTCATGCTGACCGACAAGCCCGAGGTCTACCGGACCGAACGGGCGGATCCGGCTAAGCGGGCCGCGCCCGTGCTCTTCACGCTGCCCGGCCAGATCTTCGATGTCGACCCCAGCCGATCCCAGAACCTGCACCGGGTGGACGTGGAAGTCACAGGCTCGGGCCCCCGGGTCTTCGACGCCAGCCGCGATCCCAAGGTCCACCTGTTCCTGCTGGAGATCGACAAGCCCTTTGAGAACTGGATGCTGCTGGGCCGGACCGGTGACGATTTCGAGTTCATTCCGTTTACGGAACTGGGCCTGGCGCATGACGCGGAGTACTTTGTCTTCGAGTTCTGGTCCAAGAGGCTGCTGGGCAGCTTTTCCAGGGGATTTGACCCGGGGGACATCGATCCCCGCTTCAACTGCCAGCTGTTCTGCATCCGCAGGCGGCTGAGCCGCCCCCAGATCCTGGCCACCGACCGGCATATCACCTGCGGCGGGTACGATCTGGAGGAGATGACCTGGCGGGACGGCGTTCTTTCCGGTCGAAGCCGCATGATCGCGGGCGAGATCCAGGTTCTGTATGTATCCGAACCCGAAGGGTTCTTGCTGGCGAGCGCATCCTGCGGCGCGCAGGCCGAGATCATCGGGTCGGAAAAAAGCGAGTCGCTCCGCCGGATCCACATCCGTGCGGAGGTTTCCGGGTTGGTTGATTGGGATCTCCGTTACTGATCCTCGAGGCATTTTGAGACCCCTGATTGACCTGAGGGAACCCGTGTGATAAAAGCAGGGAAGATTTCTTTGCAGATCAAATAACCTGGAATACTGGAGAGAGCATGATCCTGCAGACGGTCGACTGGGCTTTTGTTCTGGGATTCTTTATCTTTTCGCTCATCATCGGGCTGGCGGTCTCCAAGC